>CAZOCW010000052.1:0-6471 GCA_964578405.1 uncultured archaeon
TTAGGATACATTCCTAAGAGAAAACTAAGACACGGCAGGAAATAAAATACTATTAGTAGTCTAATATACTATGAACAAACTTTATTTTGTAATACTAATTACACTTTGTATTAGTACATTTTCTTTCGCACAAGAATACTATGCGGATTTAACAATTACTGTTTCCCCTACAGGGGAGGTATCCTTGAGTGGAACAACTAACCACCCGGATTTGAACTCAAGAATCACTCAAGAGTTCACTTCAAAGAAAGGAAACATTTGGACACTTGGATTAAATGTTCCTGGAGATTTCTCAGAATACATTTACACTATTAAATTCCCCCAAGGAACACAAATACTTGATTTAAATTTACCAAGCACTTACAGACTAAGCACACAAAACAATGAACTTGTAATTACGGGAACTGGAGAGAAAATTCCGTTTTTCATTGATGCGGATTACACAATAAATCAAACACAAAACACTGGAATTGGCTCAGGGCTATTCTTTATTTTGGGAATTATCATTGTGTTTGGGGCGTTTTTATATTACAAAAATTTAACCAAGGGGAAAAATACTGAAAAAGGTAAAGAAGAAACAAAAAAAGTTAAAATTAACAAAGATGCATTAAGTGAAAGACAATTAGAAATTGTAGAATATTTAGAAAAACATAATGGAAAAGCAACTCAAGCCGAACTACAAAAAGTAACTAATTTACCAAAAGCATCATTATCAAGAAACCTTGACGGACTAGAACGAAAAGAAATCATTCAAAAAGAAAGAAAAGGAATGACAATGCTTATTTTCTTTAAAGATCAAAAATAGAGAAAAACAAGAAATCAAAGCTAGTTTTGGGTTGTTCCGCCTTGTTCCGCATAAGGCATAATAGCTGTTCCGCTAGCATATACTGTATTCACCAGTTGAAGAACTGGGCATGGAGGAATAATTATGATAGTAAAGAAATTTGCTTTAGCAGCATTACTATTAGTAATCCTTGCAGCATTGCCAATTGCATTTGCTGAGGACGCTAATTCAGTAATTGATGCTAATACAGCACAAGAAGTAAAAGCGATGAGAACCCCCTATGGGGCAGAAGTTAGATTACTTCAACTAGAAAAAAGTGTAACAAGAAATGTTCTTGTTGGAGCAAAAGTAATTGAAGTAATACAAAAGAATCACGTTGATGCAAATGTAACTACAGCACAAAGTATACTGGACCAAATGGAAGCATTAATAGTTGACATAAAAAATGTTGATTTAACTGCTGACAAAAATGTGTTAGTAACAAACTTTGTTGCAATGAAAAAAGAAGCAACTGATTTATCAAAGCAATTTAGAGAATCAACTGCAACAATCCTTGATGCAAATGATAAAAAAGAAATTAAGGAAGCAGTAAAAGAACTTGACAAAAATGAATTAAAGTCAATGAATGAAGAAATAAAAAATACTGTTAGAATGCATAATGCTGAGACAATAACAGCATTACTACAAAAAATGGGAACAACTAACCCAGAACTTATACAAAAAATAATAGATGGAAATGCAACAGCTGAAGAAGTAAAACAAGCTGTATTAACTGCATTTGAAGATCTAAACATGAGCGAAAAACAATTAGCTGCAGCAAAAATCAAAGAAAATGCAATCAAAAGAATGGTTGCTGAAAAAAATATGATCCAAGAAGCAAGAAATAAAGCTATGCAAAAAATCTTGGAAAGAGACCAAAATAGACTCAATAGAATGAGTGATTGGTTAAAAAACAAAGCAAATGATTTGAATGCAAATGGCTTTGAAGATAGAGCAAAAAGAATGGAAAACATAAGCCAAAGAATGGACAACATTAGTCAAAAAATTGGCGAATGGCAACCTAGACCAAGAGGACCAGGAGGGGAAGAGGAATGAAAACCCAATATTTGATAATAGGATTAATCCTATCAGCATTCCTATTTTTGGGATGCACTCAAAATCAACAAAATAATCTGCCTACAACAGACAAGAACACAATTGGTTCTGAAGTTGATGCAGGATGGATTAATGACACAACTCCTTCAACAGGGGACATGGTTGCTACAGACCAAGAAATGGTAAGTAGCGAAGCAACTACAATTGATGAAACTCAAACAATCTCTGTTGGCGAAATGATATAAAAATCACAAATTTTGTGGGGGAAAAAATACCCCCACTCCTTTTTCTCAAAAGCAAAGCAATTTAAAGAAAAAAAACCAACTATTCTAATGCTTCAATTAATTCAACAAATAATTCTTTTACTTGGCTGCACCACTGGCGCAATAACTGATGCAAAAACAGGATACATTTATGACTACATCACAATCCCTATGATTGTTTGTGGGATAATTCTCTCAATACTACAAATGCAATGGACAAATCTAATTTTTGGAACTATTATTTTTGTTTTACTTTACATTACTTACAAACTTGGAAAAATTGGAGGAGGGGATGTAAAACTATTTGCAGCAATTGCTTTACTTAACCCCTATAATGACTATTACTTTTTAGTAACAACTTTATTTTTTGCAGCAATGAGCGCAATGGTGTTTTATGCAATTTACTATTTTATCAAATACCTGCGAATTGGAATTAATTTAAAGGATAACAAAAAAGGAATCATTAAAGCCACAATATTTGGAATAATAATTGTTGCATATTTTGGGATAATGGTTTCTAAAGGGTACATTGCACTATCCACTGCAGAGTTAATTATAATCCCAATCTTTTTTGGACTAATTTTCATTGCACTACAAGAAGGCATAAAGAAAAACTTCTTTGAGAAAAAAATACTACTAAAAGATTTAGAGGATGACGAGGTTATTGCAGAAGGAAGAAATAATGACAAAATAATTGAATTATTGAAGGGAAAACAACTCCTCGGAGAGAAAGAAATAGCACTACTAAAAAAATACAAAATTTCAAGCATTTATGTTTTACGAGGATTACCTCCATTTGGGCCATTTATATTACTAGGAATACTTGCTGCACTAACCCAACCAAATTTTCTTAGCATTCTGTTCCTGTAAGGTTTAATAAAAGAAAGAAGCTAATTTATGTAAAGAGGATGAAGCTATGAAAGTACTTGTAACTGGATCGGGCGGGCTTGTAGGAAAAGAGGTTATTTCAATCTTAAAACAAAAAAAACACAAAATAACTGAATTTGATCTAATAAATGGCAAAAGCATACTTGATGAAAAACAACTACTTGAATCAATGAAAGGAATTGACGCAGTAATACACTTGGCAGGAATTGTGGAGAATGAAAATCCTTCCCTTTGGAAAATAAATGTGGAAGGAACAAAACAAGTTGCTAGTACTGCAATTAAATCAAAAGTAAAAAAACTACTTTTCATGAGCTCTACTGGAGTTTATGGAGTAACTAAAGGAAAAGTTAATGAAAAAACACCCGTAGCGCCTGAGAATGATTATGAGAAAAGTAAAGTTGAAGGGGAAAAACTAGTCCTCTCTGCAAAAGACAAACTAGAGGTTTTAATTATTAGAAGTGCAATGGTGTTTGGACCAAACGAATATTGGAAAAAAATGTTTTCAATGCTTGAAAAGAAATACCCTTTACCTTGCCCTGGAAAAAATACTTTTCAAGTAGTTTACACTAAAGAACTCGCTAATGCAATAGCCCAAATACTTGCCCGTGGAAAAAATGGAGAAATCTATTTAGTTAGTGGAAAAGAAAAGAAAACCTTAAACGAATTTTGTGAAATGACTCAAAAAGAACTTGGGCTCAAGGTTGGAGTTAGACACATCCCGACTTTTGTAGGGGTACTTTTTGGAAGAATATTAAAAATGAAATTACTAACTAGAGAAAATATTAGACACTTAAGTAAAGAAAGAAATTATGATATTTCAAAACTTAATAAATTAGGATACAAACAAAAGATTTCACTTGAAACAGCAATACATGAAGTTGCAAAAACATTCAAATCAAAAAAATAACAATAATTTGGTGAAAAAAATGGCACAATACAAAAAAAGAACTGTGAGAGTACGTCCCTTATTACACTTAATTGGAAAAGCAAGAGTGAAAAGAATTACTAATCAAAAAGCATTTTATCCAAGGTATGAAACTGGAACTTTTCAAGCATTTACCGATCACGGCCACACAGTATTTGAAAGTTTACCAAAAAAATTAGTATTTGGAAAAAAGAAAAACTTTGTTATTTGCCCAACAACACAAAGCTTGGAAGGGCATGCAAGTATTGCTATGAACACTGCCACTCCACAAAAAGGAATCACTGGAAGAGTTGGACAAATAGCCCTAGGATTTACTAAAAACAAAGTCTATATTGAAGCAATCCAAGGAAAACCTAACACTCAAGCGCTAGGAGATCAGGCAAGACAAGCTGTAGGAATGCATTGGCCAAACAAACTTATCCAAATAGTTGAAGAAACTGCAAAAAAAGAAGGAATTGGAGAAATGCGAATACGCGCCCCTGAAAGCTTGTACTCCTACCACCACCCCTCCACAAAAATATTTGAAGAATCTGCCACGTTTATGGAAAAACGAAAAGCTCTTGCGGAACACCGCGCACAAATGAGAGCGTTATATGAAACAGTTGCAGAAAAAATGGGATACAAACGAAGAGGGCTTGTTTATATTAAAAAATTATAATTATTTGAAATACGTATAGCGAGCAACAAATGTTTATTTCAAAATCTTTTTCTTAACCAAATCAGGAATTATTTTGTTTGTTGTAATTGGAGAATTATTAGGATCATTAACTGCTTCTTTTCCAACCCAATGAATTTCTTTAATTTCCATTGAGGGGGTTGGAGTCCCAATTAAATTTCCTAAATAAAGTTTAATTGAAACATCTCTATCTGAGTGGCCTGCGGCAACATCTTTGTATTCTGCAATAAATTTTACTGAAGATAAATCAACTTTACAAGAAAGCTCTTCTTTTATTTCTCTAATCAAACAGTCAGTATCTGATTCTCCTTTTTCTATTTTACCGCCAGGCATTAAATAAAAATAATCTTTAGCTGATTTTGCTTTCATACAAACAAGAAATTTTGTTTGGTCTTTGTTTAGAACTAATAAACCAACTTTGTTATAATAAGCCATAAATAAAACACTATTTTACAAACAGATTAAGAATTGAAAACTTTTGATTTGCAATTAATAATATCTTGTTCTAAAGAAGAGGGAATTATTGATTTTAAATTATTACATAGTTCCGGACTTGCCCTATTAATTGCAACTGCTTCAAAACAATCATTACTAAATATTGTCCCGTATGTGTCGTTACAAAGATTACTTAACAAATTTAAATCATTAGTCTTATTCTTATCAGCATTAACTACACAAACACTCATTAATTGCCCAAGAGAGACATTGCCATCAATTAAATGTGCACAAATATTTGCATCTTGTTTCTGTTCAGCAATTGAAAGTTGACAAGAAACCCCCGTTTTTGCAAGAGCATATGCCGAGCATATATTATACATTTCTTGTGCATCTTGTGAAACTATTTTATCAAGATCAAGAACACACAGATCTGCATAAGTGCCCGCTTTTGAACAAGTATTCAAATCTTTTTTTTCCAAAGCTAATTCATGATAACAAGAATATTTGCCTAACGAAGGCAAAGATTCACAATCTTTAGGATTAAAAGTACAACCTAAAAGAAAAAGAGTTAATAAAATTGAAATAAAAAAAACGGTTAATGAAACTGAATAATTAGACAAAAAAATCACTTTTTAGCTTTTGCACCTTGCTTTGCAGATTCAATCATTTTTTCTAACTTTAATTTAATTTCTGCATCAAGTTTTGTTTTTTCAATTGCACTACCAACGTGAACTATGTCTGCTCCGCTTGAGATACAATCAAATACAAATTCTGGAGTTCTTACTCCCCCAGCAATAATTAATGGAACTTCAATTGATTGTTTTGTTGCCATAATCATTTCTTTTGGAACTGGTTCAGGAGCTCCCCCACCGGATTCTAAAATAACCATTTTTGCGCCCATGTATTGACCAGCAAGAGCACTTGCTGCTGCTAAATATGATAAATTTCTTGGAATTAATTGAGCTCTACCCATAAAGCCTACTGCTCTACCAGGTTCAACTATAATATAAGAAGTTGGAATAACTTCAAGCCCCATTTTCTTTATTGGAAAAGATGCTGCAGTCTGGGCCCCGGAAATATAATAAGGATCATTACTGTTTAGCATTGATAAAAAGTAAGTTGCATCAGCTAATTTTGATAAAGTTGCGATATTTCCTGGAAATAATATAGTTGGAAGCTTACATTTATCCTTAATTGATTCCAAAGTATCATCAAGTATTTTTCCTTGAGCACCTAAAGAACCACCAACAGCAATAGCACTAACCCCTGCTTTCTCCGCAATAGCTGCTACTTTACCAGCTTGTTCAGGAGATTGATTTGGCGGATCTATTACTAAGAACACCGCTCCAGCTTGCGCTTTTAGTTCTGCAAGAAGCTTTGTGTAAACTTTTCCTTCCTTCAT
>CAZOCW010000053.1:0-6430 GCA_964578405.1 uncultured archaeon
ATGTTTCAAGTACTTTGTGTAATTCGCATCCTTGTTTGTCTCCGATTAGTGGTGGTTCAATTATTGATTCTGTTTCACATCTTAACAAAGTGTGCCAATTGCTTGGAAATGATTTTTTTGATTCAAACTTTACTTCGCAAAGTATTGGTTTAACAAGTAAGTGGGATGGCAGTGCATGGGTGGATAATATTTCCTCTGCAGCACTAGCAAAGATTTCATGTTTTAAACAAGTTTGTGATGGTTCAACTGGAAGTGGAACAACGTTGCCAACTTGTAATGTTGGTGAAGTTTTGACTTGGAATGGTTCTGCTTGGGCTTGTGGAAATAGTTTGGGAATGATTCGATATGATCTTTCAACTTTAACTTCAACTAATATTACGTTGAACAAGTTTTCCGCAAGTGATTTAAGTGGGTTAACAAGTTCTTCTTTTATTAGTCAAATTAGTAGTTTGTCTGATAATAATCCATTGACAAGTATTCAGATGAGTTTTGTTCCTTATGATATTCCTTATCCAAATCCTGATTCACCAGGTGTTCAGTCTGAAGGAGCTGGTGTTGACTTTTTAATCATTGATCTTGGTGACAGCATTAATTCTGCTGCATCAGCAAATGTGATTGTGGATTTCAATATTAATGTTCTTAACAATGGTTGTACAAATGCTGGGAATGGGACTGTGATTTATTTAAGCAGTAGTCGAGATAGCTCGACTTGGGCTAATATTGGTAATGGTTTGAATGATACTTATTCAAATAAAAGTATCAGTCTTTCTGGGGCGCTTAGTGGGAGATATTTAAAATTTAATTTATCGGAAGTGTGCCCTAAGGGTTCTGGGGTTCATGCTTCAGTTGATGTGTTACTCAAGAGCTTGAAAGTTTATTATTCTCCAGCAAATTAATTGTTAATTAGTTACATTCAATTTTTCTCTAACCTTTTTAGCAATAGTTCCGTTGGGATTGTAAAATAACATTGCATCTATTTGTCCAATGTTTTTAGTGTGATTTTCATATTTTAGTGTTGCTTTTTCAAAATCAATTATTATTGGAAAGTATTGTTCTTTGTTTGTTTTGGAATCAAATTTCTTTTCGACTAAAATATTTTTTCCAACTTGTAGTTGGTTGTGACTTAAGTGTACTTTTTCAAGTGAGTTGAGTTGTCTATAAAGTTCTTTAATAAAAAAATAAAGTTCTTCAGAACTAACTTCATTTTCAAAGTTTTTTTCCTTGCAAGGCCCTTCATTCATTACCCAATCAAAAAACTTTACTCCGCGAATATATTCCATTACAACAAAGTTTTCATTATAATTAACTTCAATTATTTTTGGCCCAACATTAACAGAGTTTGAAAGTAAAAGCATTTTTCCCTCTCTTTCTGCTAAATCTTTTCTTGGAGATTTTTCTCTAACTTCTTTAAGTACAAATTCATTTCCTTTAGTATCTTTAACAATCCAAATGTAAGAACTCCAACCCTTAGCAATTTGATTTACTTTAGTGTAATTCATACAAAGAGAAGTATTTGGAAGGTATTAAATATTTCAAATTGTTATTCTTGTTATGAATTCTCGGGCTCAGGGTGCGATTGAGTATTTGCTAATTATTGGTGCGGCAATTTTAGTTGTTGCAATTGTTATTATTGCAATTACAAGTGTTTTACAACAAGGGCAAAATCAAAGCTCTACGGGGCAAGTAGTGCATGAGACTGCTTATGATTCCTTAAGAGAATTAAATTATTTTAAAGTCTCTGGAGAGTATTATCTTAAGGATAGTTTGATTGTTTCTGCTCTTCAAACATCTTTGCGTTTTGATGAAGGTGCAAATGCAACTAATTTTTCAAGTTCTGTACCTTCTGATGCAAATGTTGTTTGCACTAGCTGTCCAACTTATGTTTCCTCAGGTGCATTTAGTGGAGCTTATTCTTTTGTAAAAGAAAATGATCAATACATTATGGTTGATAGAAAAATCGGATATGCTAATATGCCAAAACAAGAAACATATTCTATTTGGTTTAATCCAAATTCAACTAATACTTCAAATGTTAACATGATTATGACTTTTATCGCAATTGATGATGCTATTGGATATAATCCTGGAAATACTGGGCATATTAGAAATAATATTTTTTTGAATTCTTCGGGAAAAATTCGTGCGAATATTGGGGCTTATGGGTTGGATTGTAATGAGGCTTGGGTTACTTTGGATTCTACAGATTCGTCAAGTTATAATAGTTGGAATCAAATTGTTTTGACAATTGATTATAACAGATTGAAATCAAGGTTATATTTAAATGGGGTTTTTCTAGTTGTAGACGAAGTATGACAAGTTGCGTTTGTGGTAATGATAATCGTTATGCTTGGGTTGGTAGAAGAAAAGGGGACGGGACAACTGTTGCAAATAATTTTGGCGGTTTAATTGATGAAGTAAGTATTTGGGACAGTATTTTATCAGATGCGGAAATTAGTTCCCTTTATACAAATGTTATTTCAAAATAATTTAGTTTCCTTCTTTTATTTTATTTGCAAGGTTTTAAATATTTCAAATTGTTATTCTTATGATGAACTCACAAGCTAAAGTTTTCGCTCGAGCTCAGGGTGCGATTGAGTATTTGTTAATTATTGGTGCGGCGATTTTGGTTGTTGCAATTGTTATTATTGCAATTACAAGCGTTCTAAATCAAGGTCAACAACAAGTTATTTCTGGAGATACTTCTTATTCCACAAGTGTAGACACGCTAAAAGAAGGTAGTGGAAATTATACTCGTGTTGGTGGGGGATATTATTTGAATACTTCTCCAATTCTGAATAATGCAGTTGGAATTTGGAAACTAAATGATGTTACCGTTGTTGCTCCTGATACAAATGCTGCAACTAATTCTCTAAAAGGGGGAACAGTTAACCTTTCTTGTAAAAATACACGTTGCCCAAAAGTAGTTTCAGGATTATTTGGATCAAATGCATATAGTTTTGATGGTGTTGATGATTATATGGAATTTGATTCATTAGGTATTGATAATACAAGTTTTACGTTTTCTGTTTGGGTTAACATTAAAGATTATGCAAAATCTCCTCCTTCTAATTGTAATCCGATAAATGGGTGTCAGTGGGGGTATGAACTTTTTGGATATGATGAATATCAGTCTCAGTTTTTAGATCAAGCAGGAACAATTCCTAATCCAGATTATGATAAAAGATGCGGTTTTGATTTTGGTGCAAGAGGGTATGCTGTTGCAGAAGTTGGGCAAATTGGTTATTGGTCTGATAATAGTCCGGTTTTAGGGTATGGGCCAGGGTCAAGTGCAGTTGGAATGAAACTTCCAAAGGAAACTTGGATGCTTTTAACATTTGTTTTTGATAAATCTCAAAACAAAGCAACAAGTTACATTAATGGAGTTGCTAATATTGGCCCTTCAATTAATCAAATAATGTCTCCTGTAAAACAATGTTCTTCTCAAAAATTATGGCTTGGTAAATCAGCAAGTAACACTGGGACATTTAACGGTTTAATGCAAGATGTTTCTGTTTGGAATAGAGCTTTAAGCTCTGATGAAGTTAAGGAACTTTATGATAATTCTTTGGCAAATTAATTCTTTGCAATGTTTTAAATATTTCAAATCTTTATTGTTCTAATGAATTCTGGAGCGCAAGCGCCCATTCGGGCACAGGGTGCGATTGAGTATTTGTTGATTATTGGTGCGGCTATTCTTGTAGTTGCAATTGTTATTATTGCAATTACTAGTGTATTGCAACAAGGACAGAATCAAACGTCTAGTGGAGTTACTTCAGCAAATGATTCTTTTGATTCATTGAAAGAAACTAGTGGGGTATATGTGAAACTGAGTAATAACTATTATCTCAAATCAGAACCGGTTGTGTCGGGTCTTGTTGAATCATTGAGATTAAATAATTTTTCAAATAATTCTTTTGCAGATTCTAGTGGTAGTGGGGTTGCTGCAGTTTGTGATTCTGGAAAATGTCCTATAATTGTAAATGGTTTGTGGGGTCAAGCATTGGAGTTTAATAGTTTGACTCAGGGTGCAGCAAATGATGGGAATTGTATTTATTTGACTGTTTTGCCAAATTCTAATTTGGATTTTGGCACAAGGGACTTTACAGTTTCTCTTTGGTTTAATACAAGAGATAAACCTTCTGGGGGAGGAAATGCAGATACATTAATAGCAAGAGGGATTACGGATTTATCAGGGAGTTATGGTAGATTTTGGTGTTGGATTGATTATGCGCAGTTGTCTTGTTCTATTGCAAATAATTCATATTCAGTTCCTAATGCTTCGCACTATGTTAACTTTGGAACTTTTAATCTTAATGAATGGTACCACTTGGTTTTCATAAAAAAAAGTGATTCGATTTCAATTTACAAACAAGGGCAATACGTTGCAACTACTGTTTTGCCCGGGGGGTATGTGGTTGATTTTACCTCTAATCCCTATCCAATAACAATTGGTGCTGAAGGAAGAAGGGGATATTTCTTTAATGGGTACATTCAAGAAGTATCTATTTGGAACAGAGCGCTAAGTGCAACTGATGTAAATTTGCTTTATCAAAATTCTTCAGTTAAATAGTCTCGATAAACCTCGTCCCGCAACCTTTTTATAGGTTTTTTTGCACTCTTTCATTAGTTAATAGCTGATTTTAATAGCTTGGTGAATAGTAATCGGAGGGTTTTATTATGGCTGAACAAGAACAACAAAACGCGTTTATGAGTGAAGGTTCAAAGAGAACTAGAGGGCGAGATGCTCAAAGAATGAATATTTTAATAGCAAGAGCTGTTGCTCAAGCGGTTAAATCTACTTTAGGTCCTAAGGGAATGGACAAAATGATTGTTGATGATTTGGGAGATGTTACTATCTCAAATGATGGTGCAACTATTCTAAGTGAAATGGCTATTGAACACCCTATTGGAAAAATGATGGTTGATGTTGCAAAAACCCAAGATGAAGAAGTTGGGGACGGAACAACTACTGCAGTAATTTTAGCAGGAACTTTTTTAGAAAAAGCTGAAAAACTTTTAGATGACTCAATTCACCCAAGTATAATAATTAACGGATATATGCAAGCAGCAGCTAAAGCAAAAGAATTTTACGCAGAAACAGCAGACAATGTAAAGTTTGATGATAAAAAAACTTTACAAACTATAGCATTAACTTCAATCACAGGAAAATCAGCAGAATCAGCTGATGCACTTGCTGAATTAGTTGTTGAAGCAATAACTAGTGTTGCTGATACTACCGGAAAAATTACAGTTGATGAAAATAATATTAAACTTGAAAAGAAAGCTGGCGGATCATTAAAAGACACTAAATTAATTAGCGGTATTGTAATTGACAAAGAAATTGTTCACACAGGAATGCCAAGAAGTATAACTGGTGCAAAAATTGCTTTGCTTGATTTAGCTCTTGAAGTAAGAGAACCAGAAAGCGATGCAAAAATAGAAATTAATACTCCTGAACAATTACAAGCATTTATTGATACCGAAGAAAAACAATTAAGAGATATGGTTGGATCAATAAAGAAAGCTGGAGCAAATGTTGTTATTACTCAAAAAGGAATTGATGATTTAGCTCAACACTTTTTAGCAAAAGAAGGAATCATTGCTGTTAGAAGAGTAAAGAAATCTGACATGGATGCATTGGCAAGAGCAACTGGTGCAAGTGTAGTAACAAGTATTAAGGAACTTTCAAGTAAAGATTTAGGAAATGCTGGAAAAGTACTAGAAAAGAAAGTTGCTGGAGATGCAATGGTTTTCGTTGAAGAATGCAAAAACCCTAAGAGTGTTTCAATTTTAATTAGAGGGGGAACAGAACACGTTGTTGACGAAGCAGAAAGAGCAATCGTTGATGCAATTGGTTCAGTAAGTAGCGCAATTGAAATGGGAAAAGTTTTAGTTGGTGCTGGTTCTTGCGAAGCAGAAGTTGCAATGAAACTAAGAGACTTTGCAAAAACTGTTGGTGGAAGAGAACAATTAGCAATTGAAGCTTTCGCTGAAAGTTTAGAAGTAATTCCTAGAACTCTAGCAGAAACTGCCGGGATGGATCCAATTGATGCGCTTGTAACATTAAGAAGTGCTCACTCAAAGAAAGATGGAAAATATTTTGGAGTAAATGTTTACAAAGGAAGAATTGAGGATATGAAGAACTCAAAAGTTTTAGAACCATTGCAAGTAAAAACACAAGCAATAGATTCGGCTAGTGAAGTTGCTCAAATGATTCTAAGAATTGATGATATAATTTTAGGAACATCAAAAGGAAAAGGAATGCCTCAAGGCGCAGGCGGAATGGGCGGAATGGGCGGAATGGACATGTAAGTGAACTTACATAAGTTCTAATTTTTTTGTTGCGGGCCAAATTGGCTCGTGGCAATTCTTATTATAATAAGTTTCGTATACAGATTTTGAATTGATTTTTATGATTCGTGGAATAGTT
>CAZOCW010000054.1:0-6331 GCA_964578405.1 uncultured archaeon
GTCCGAATCCCGGTCGGGGTATTTTAAAAAAGTAGTATTAAGTCTACCAAGTTAAGCAAAATATTTTAATATAAAAAATCCGCCTACTAAAAGCAAAAATCCAAGTGTTACTAATATGTTAAAGTATTTGTCAATGAATGTCTTAATTTTTTTTCCAAAGTAGAATATTAGTATTGCAATTAAAAGAATCTAAATCCTCTGCCAAGTATTGATGCGGTTATTAGTGTAACTAAATCAATGTGCCATACTCCTGCTGCGATTGTAAAAACTTTGTAAGGTATTGGGGTTATTGCAGCTGCAAGTATTGCAAAGAATGCATTATTTGCATACATTTGTCCAACAAGATCAAAGTATTGTTGATAATTTAGTGCTTGTATAATGAATACTCCAATATATTCATAAAAACTATAACCTATAAAATATCCAAATACTCCCCCAAGAACACTTCCTACAGTACAGATTGCTGCAAATTTGAGGGATTTTTTGTGAAGAGAAACACATAAAGCAATTAACAAAATATCTGGAGGTATTGGGAAAAATGAGGATTCTGCAAATGCTAAAACAAATAATGCAAGAGCACCGTATTTTGTTTCTGCCCATGAAAGAGTCCAATCATAAAGCCCTCTTATTCTTCCAAAAGTTTGGGCGTTTAGAGTTTTTAAAAAATTATTTTCTTTAAGTTTATCCATTAATTATCAATCCAATCGCTTACAGTATAATCAATTAGTATCATTAAATTTTTTTAAGTTTAATTTTTTTCTGAACTCATTGATTGTTTAACTTCGCTGGATTTTTTTGAGAAAAACTTTATTGCTTCTGCAAGTTCTTTGTGGGTTTTTGCATATTTTTCAATTGAAATATTTTTTTTGTATGCTTCACAAGCTTGAACAAGTGCTTTTGCGCCAGCTTTTGTTCCTTTTGGGTGTGCATGGCATCCGGCGCCCATTGTTGTAATAAAATCCGTGTTTCCCATTATTTCAATAAATGGTTTTAGTAATGTTGGATTTAGTCCGCCTGAGATAATTGGACAGCACTTTTTCATTCCTCTCCAACTATCGTCTTCTAAAATTAAATGATGAGCAATATCTTTGTGAACTAGTTTAATTGCATCTTTATCTTCTTCAGGAATAGTTGCCCAATTTTGATCAAAAAAATGTCCTTTATCTTTAAAATGCAAAATATTTTTTGCAGCAACAACATCTTCCTCTGGGGAGCCAGCCATCTTTCCTACTCCTGCAGTTCCAGTATGAATTCCACTTGCTCCGGCCAGTCTTGCAAACTTTGATAGTACTAATACTGAGAATCCAATTGGGTTTTCGGGTCTTGTGTATGCTCCGTGTCCTGCTCTGTGAAAATGAATGAATACTCTTGGGTATTTTCTTCTTAGTGTTTGTACTGCCATCCATCCTGCAGTAATTCCATCAATGAGGAAAGCATAACTTCCTTCTTCAAATCCTGCATTTCTAATTAATTCGCATCTTTCAATCATTGTATCAAAATCAGAAGCTGAAACATTAAATGAATGAACTTTTTTATGCCCTGTTTCTTTTACAGCTTTATCCATTGCTTCTTTTACATGTTTAACCATTTTATCATAAGGGCAAAAATCTTGGTTTGCTTGGGGTTCGTCATTTTTAACAAAGTCTCCCCCTCCGGCCCAAAAATCATAACTTGCTTCTGCATATTCTGCTGAAGTAAGTCCCATTTTGGGTTTAATTATTGTTCCAAGAATTGGTCTATCATAAACTCCTAAATATTTTCTCATATCATCTAGGGTATAACTTGGGCCATCATATTGTTCAAGCATAGCTGATGGAAACCACACATCTAATAATTTTAAGGCACTAATTTCTTTCATTCCTAAAATATTTCCTACAATGTAAGTTAGAATATTTTGTACATTTCCTCTTCTGTCAAAGAGTCTCCAAGGGTAAGCTATCCAAACTAAACTTCTTTTTAAGTCAACATTATACACTAAGGCATTCATTTCTCTTGAAAAAGCTGTTTCAGTTTTTACTATAAAGTTTGTTCCAGTTGATGATTCTGCTGCAACTTCAGTAGCTGCTTGTAGTATGTTTAATTTTTCGCCAGGAACTAAGTGGAATATTGCTAAAAGATATTCTCCATTCGTTGGATTTTTTAAATCCAAATTTATGTATGCTTCTTGTTTTGAGTTAAGTGATTTGAGCAATTTTTTTAAAGTCACAATGAATCCGCCTTGGCTTAAGCTAACTATCGTTTAGAACTTTATATATTTATTGGTTCGGGGGTGAGTTTTTTGAGGAGGTAAGTTTTACCATTAATAACCGCACTTTTATATACTTTAATTTTATATGTAATGTATGCAGTTTAATGGGTTGACAAGTGTAAAAGCAAAAGAGCTATTTTTAGAATATGGGGCCAATGAAATTAGGAGTCTTTTAACTGTCTCAATTTGGAAGGTTTTATTTAGACAAGTTTCCTCTAATTTTATTATTTATCTATTATTTGTCGCAATGCTTATTTCTTTTTTTATAGGGAAATTAATTACGGCATACACTATTGGGATTGTAGTTGTTGTTGTAATAAGTTTAGGGTTTTTTCAAGAGTATAGGGCGGAGAAAGCAATTAAGTCACTAAAAACAATGATTGTTCCGTATTCAATTGTAATTAGAAATGGTAAAGAGCAAGAGGTTCTTACAAGAGAACTTGTTCCTGGAGATATTGTTCTTTTGCGCGCTGGGGAAAAGGTTCCTGCGGATTGTGTTATTAGGGAAGCAAATACTCTGAAAGTAAATGAATCAATTCTTACTGGTGAATCAAAGGAAATAGTTAAAGAAGTTGTTTCTATTGGAGAGGTTCCAGTTGAAATTAATAAAGTATATATGGGTTCTTTAGTTGTAAGTGGGAAAGCAGTTGCTGAGGTAACTCACACTGGGATGAATACTCAATTTGGAAAAATTGCAGGATTAATTTCAACTGCTGAAAAAGATCTTCCGTTAAGAAAAAAAGTTAATAAAATAGCAAAATTCATGGTTTATGTGGGAATAACAGTCTCTGTTCTTACTGGGTTAATTTTATTTTTCGGGGCAAGCGAGATAACCCCTACTGTTTTAGCAGAAATTTTGATTGTAGTTATTGCTATTGCAGTTTCTTCATTTCCTGAGGGGTTGCCGATTGTTTTGACTACTACTCTTGCGCTTGGGGCAAAAAGAATGGCTACAAGGAATGCAATTGTTAATAGAATGTCAATCATTGAAACTCTTGGAGAAACAACCGTAATTTGTTCTGATAAAACAGGAACAATTACAAAAGGAGAAATGACTGTTAAAGCATTAATTACTGCTACTGAAGAGATTAATGTTACTGGGGTAGGGTATGAAATACATGGAGAATTACTTTCTAATGGTAAAAAAGTTATCCTAACAAAAGATTCTGCATTAAGCAATCTGATTATTTCTAGTGTTCTATGTAATGACACTATTATTGAGCGTACGGGCGATGATAGTATTGTTGAGGTGCATGGCACTCCAACAGAGGGGGCGTTACTTGTAATGGCTGCAAAATGCGGAGTTCATAAAGAAGATTTTAAAGGAGAAAGAGTGGAAGAAATTCCTTTTTCTTCTGAAAAAAAATCAATGACTATTTTGTATAAAGAGGGGAATGAATTTATTGCATATCAAAATGGGGCTCCAGATTATTTGATTAATCGATGCGAATATTTACAAAAAGGCAAATCGGTAGTAAAGTTTTCAAAAGAAATGAAAGATTACTTTTTCAAGAAACAATCTTTTCTCGCAAAAAAAGGGCATAGAGTTATTTGTTTTTCCTATGCTCATGCAAAAACGCTTCCAGCTGATGGAAAAGTAAAAGGACTAATTTTTTTGGGACTTGCTGGAATGGAGGACCCTCCAAGAAAGGAAGCTGCTGAATCAATCAAAGCTTGCTTATTAGCGGGAATTCAAGTAAAAATGATTACGGGGGATTATAGGGATACAGCTCTTGCAATAGCAAAGCAAGTTGGTATTGAAGGAAAAGTAATGGTTGGGGCTGAGATTGATGATTTAACTGATGAGGAGTTAAGTGATGTTGTGCAAGGGATAAGTGTATTTGCAAGAGTTCGTCCAGAACATAAACTTAGAATAGTTCGAGCACTAAAATTAAAGGGTGAAATTGTTACAATGACTGGGGATGGAGTTAATGATGCTCCTGCATTAAAAGAATCCCATATTGGGGTTGCCATGGGAAAGAATGGCACGGATGTTTCAAGAGAATCCGCTGATTTGATTCTTAAGGACGATAATTTTGCCACTATTGTTGCTGCAATTGAAGAGGGAAGAACAACTTATACTAATGTTCGAAAGTTTGTTTCCTATCAATTATCATGTGTTATTGGGGAAATAATATTAATATTTTTTAGTTTATTGATTGGTTTGCCTTTACCTTTGGTTGCTTTACAAATATTATTCATGAATATTGTAGTGGATGATTTTCCCGCAATTACACTTGGGTTAAATCCAGCGTCTAAAGATTCAATGCAATCAAAACCAAGAAAAAATGCAGCATTATTAGATAAAGAATCTTTATTGTTTATGGGTGTTTCTGCTTTAGTAATGGGTGTTTTTTCTTTAGGCACTTTTTGGACTTTAATAAATATTTTCCATGTTGATTTAGCCACTTCTAGGACAATAACTTTGATTACATTAATTTTCTTTCAGTTAGTGAGTGCGTATTGTTTTAGATCTTTCCGTCATGGTGTTCATGAGTTGCCAATTAATTCAAATAAGTATTTGTTTTGGGCTTCACTTGCTTCAGTAGTAGCTACTGTCCTAGTGGTTTATTCTCCACTTAATATTTTATTTGAAACAACCCCTATTGCCCCAATATTTTGGATAATTGCAATTCTTATCTCTCTTTCAATAGTAGTAGTGTCAGATTTGCTTAAAAAAATTAGATCAAACAAAAGAAATTCTGGTTTTGTGGCATAAAAATTTTGCAATGCAAAATATTTTTTAGAATAAATTAATACAACAAAGTAGATTATTCTTTCTTAATTACTTTTAAAGTTCCATCTTGGAATTTGAGAACTTTTTCTGCAATTTTTTCAATAAAATATTTATCGTGAGAAACTGCGATAATTGTTCCTTTGTAACTTAGAAATTCATCTTCAATAATTTCACAAGCATCTAAATCCAAGTGATTAGTTGGTTCATCAAGTAATAGTAAATTTGGTTTTTTTGTTAGAACTTTAATTAAGTTTAATCTAGATTTTTCTCCAAGAGATAATTGAGAGATTGGTTTGTATACCTCTTCATCATCAACAAATCCTCCAAGGGATAAGTGTTGTCTTGTTCTTGCATGATCGTGAAGCATTGAGTAAATTTCATCGTAAAGTGTGCCATGAGTTGTTAAGTCTTTAAGTTCTTGATCAACATACCCTAGTTCTGCTTGCGAGTCAAGTATTACTTTCCCTGATAAGGGTTTTACTCTTCCTTCAATTGTTTTAAAGAGAGTACTTTTTCCAATTCCGTTTTCTCCAATTATTACAATTCTTTCTCCAACAGCTACTTTGATATTTAAATTTGAAAGAAGGGGTTTATCTTTGGAATATCCAATAGTTAAATCTTCAAGTTCCAAAATGTGATTTGTGTGAATTGGAGTTGATTCAATTATTGCTTTAAATTTTGTTTTATCAAGTTCAGGTTTTTCAAGTACTTCTCTTTTTTCAAGTAACTTTTCACGATATTTTCCTTGCTTTACTTTATCCGGTGCCTTTCCAATTCTTGAAATTTTATCTTTTTCATTGGCAATATACTCTTGTTCTACTTCGTATGCATCTTTTGCTGCAGCAAAATTTGCTTCACTTTGTTTTAAGTATGCTGAATAATTTCCAGTGTATTTAATCCATTTACTGTTTTCCATTTTTAAAATATTATCACAAACAGTATTCAAAAAATATCTATCGTGCGTTACCATTAGTAAAGTTCCTCTGTATTCTCGTAAATAATTCTCTAAAATATTTAATCTTTTAAAATCCAAGTGATTTGTTGGTTCATCAAGTAACAAGAAGTCAGCAGTAGAGGATAATATTTGTGCAAGTGCAACAATTGCTCTTTGTCCAGTAGAAAGAGATCCAACAGTTTGATCAAGCCAAGAATCTTTAATTTCAAGAGTTTGTAAAACTGATTTAATTTTACTTGTTGGTCGGAGGTTTTGTTGTTTGTCAAGTTCTCCTTGTAATTCAACGTATCTTTCAGTAAGTTTTGTTACTCTATCATGGTCTTCATATACTTCAGGTAGCGTAAGTTGAACTTCAAGTTCAGCTAATTCTTTTTCATATTTATTTTGGTGG
>CAZOCW010000055.1:0-6241 GCA_964578405.1 uncultured archaeon
CCCCTGCAATAAAAAAAATAACCCCGAGAATAAATAAAATTATTGTTGAAACTACCCCTCCAAGAAACCCAGTCTTATTAGCATGCAAAACAGTTCCAATTATTATTGCAAGAATAATAAGTGCAATTGCAATAACCATAATTATCCCTTCATAATCGGGATTCCCCATAACTGGAAAAGAATTATTTGTCGCACCAACTTCCATTTTATTTTTATTTATTTCATTAACATAAACTAAAGTTGCATCAACTATTCCTTGAGAAATATTTCCTGCATCTCTATTTGGAACATAATACTCATCAAGTATTCTTCCAACTTTTGAATCTGGTAAAATTCCTTCAAGCCCATAGCCAGTTGCAACAGCAATTTTGTTTTCCTGCTTCGCATATAAAATTACAAGTCCATTATCTGTTGCTTTTTTTCCAACTCCCCAAGTTTGACCTAAGTTTGTTGCATAATCTATTGGAGCATAACCTTCAAGACTATTTACAGTAACAACAACTACTTCCGCAGTTGTTTGGGTTCTAAGTTGTGAAAGATAATTTCGCAGTTGTGAAGTTTGATCAGCACTAAGCACGTTTGCGAAATCATTTACATACAAATCTGTATAAGTTGGAAACGCAGCAAAAGAAACGGAAAGTAATAAGCACAAAGCAATTAATGCAAAAAATATTTTTTTCATAATTAACATTAGATTAGGTTGATTAAATAGTTTTGGATTGATTAAAAATAGATTGACGCCAAGCATTTCTGCCCAGCGTAAATTAAACTAAATTAGTATTTCTTTTTTGGTCCGAGTAAATTTTAGAAATTTACGGGACCCAGAAAAAGTTAGTACTTTTTCTTTGGTCTTTGGATAGTAGTTGAACTATCTTTTGTTACGTTAAATGATCCACCTGATTTTGGTTCGGATTTGATTTCTTTTGCAAGTTGATTAATACTTTTTTCTCTAACAGTATTAGTTCCGCTAACAGCATCCCCATCAATAATGGCTCCGCTCACATGAGCGTGGCCTTTTTTGTGTTCAACATGATCGTGGTTACAATTTGGTCCGTGAACATGCTCCTCTGCTTCTTCTTCGTGATCGTGACCTGCCACCGAATGGTGGTGACAATTTGGTCCGTGAACGTGTTCGTGCTCTCCAGAGTACTCTTCCTTCTCGCCAGTAATAGTTTCTGTTTTTGGCAATGTTTTTCCTTCTTTGAATTCTAATTTAACCCCTAACTCCAAAGCAAGTTCTTTGATTGCTTCGTTTACTTTTACTAAGTTCTTGAATGCTTCCCCTTCAAGAGTAATAGTTAATGTATCAGAATTGTATTCTTTTACAGTCCCTGGAATTCTTTCGTAATACTTTGAAAACAATTGTTCAGAAATTTCTTTCTTATCCTTGTATTCTTTTTCTAGTCTTACGTGGTATTCAACATCTCTTCCAGCTAATGGATGATTAAAATCAATTCTTACTCTTCCGCTTCCAACACTTTGTACTTTTCCTATTGCATTTCCAATTCTTACAACAAGTCCAGGATAGGGATTAATTTTTTGTTCAAGAAAGTTTTGTAACGGAGTTACTCTTATTGCTTCATCAAGTCTCTCTCCGAATGCGTCTTTTGGTAAAAGTTTTACAACTCTCTCTTCGCCCTCTTTCATATCTTCAAGTGCGCGTTCTACAAGTGGCATTAATTCTTTTTGCCCAGTAATAATAGTTAAAGGGCCATATTTTTTTCCTGCTTGTAATATTCCCATTTCGCTTGCTATTTTTTCATCAGTTGTTTCAAATACTGCATTTCCTAAAAGTTCTTTTCCAGTAAATGTCGCACTTACCATTCTTTTCTTTGTATCAACCATTTTAGCCACCGTCTTTATTTGTATCCCTAAAGGGAGTTACTAGCGATTTTGTTAAACCACGCTTATTTGAGAAGTATTGTCGAAGGTTTTTAAACGTATATAGGGGCTTATTTCTATATTAAGCGGGAAATGGTACTTATGGATAAAACAACAATGGTTAGAGGACTTGGAATTTTCATTCTTGTAGTAATGGCTTTCAGTATGATTGCTGGAGCTTTCTTAATGGCTGATAGAAGCAACACACCAACAGAAACAGATCCTAACGCAGACAATACTCTTCCAGAACCTAACGCAACTACTTTCAATTACACAATGAGTTTTGATTCGAATGCTATTAGAGATTTAGGCACAATAAGAGTAGGCGCAATGACTTCAACTCTTGACAAAGCAGGCATTGATTCAAAAGTTCTAAAAGTTGAAGGAGTTTCTAAAGTTTCTTCACAATTTAGAAAAAATACTCCTGACGCTAATGATTGGGTATATTTGGCTGATGTTGTTTTGAAGAAAACTTATGATCCTCAAACAGTTGCAATTGCTATTGGGGATTTGAATGTGTTTGATAAAAACCAAGGATTTGATGCAATGAAATTAATTTCTATTTCAGTACCAAGTTCAATAATGCTTCACAACACGGATTTGAATATTGATCGAAATTATTCTTTCCCTTCAACTACTCTTTCAGCTCTTGCACAAATGAATACTACTCCAAGCGATGAACTTACTATTTCAGGGTCAATTCAATTACAAGGAAGTGCAGTTATTTCTTTGAATTTAATGGAACAAACAAACTGGACTAAGCAAAAACTTTATGAGGAATTCCTAAAGCAAATGCAAGCAGATCAAAACGCACCAATTGATGCTAATACTCAATTAGTTGATTTGAATTTACCAAAAACGGATTCAAACAATCCATAAAAATAATCTAAATTCAACTCAACGGTAATCTTTTTATCCTAAGCAAGTCCTAATTGTATTATGCCACACAAACCACTCCCAAATGGAAAAAGAGGCCCTAGTTATGGAGGTTATCTAAAAGGAAACCCTTCTAAAAAAACTCCCGAGCAATTAAACGAAGAGATTCGTCAAAGAATTTTACGAGCAAAATTACCAAACATCCCAGTACCTTCAAAAAAACTTCCTGCTAGTGCGAAAGCACCAAAGATCCAAATGACAACTTTGCCTGCTGGAAAACATCCTGCAGATTCTAAACTAATAAAATTTTTTAAAAGAAACAGAAACACTATTTTCAAAGTTAAAAGTGATTTTTTAAGAGCTTTTGAAACAGAAACAAAAATCCCAGTTTCTACTTCAGAATTACGATTAAGAGAATTACTTAGATCAGGAATAATTCCTCAATTTTCTGAACACAGAGTTGGAAGAGAATTAGGATTTAATAAAAAAGAAACAATTCAAACACACGTTTCAACTGTTAGTCAAACTGCAGCAACAAGAGCTGAAGCAATGAAAAGCCCTCTTTTTATTGAAGCAAGAAAATTTGGAAATAACTCTTTAATTGAAGCTTACAAAGCAGAAATTGCAAAACAAGTTCCTTCAAAAGAAAGAATTAAAGAAATTGAAACAGTGTTCTCTGCTTTAAATCAAAAATATACTTTGGAATGGTTAAGAGCAAAAGCTAGCGCTAAGTGAAAATAAAAAATAAAACCCTGTCAAAAAAACAGAGCCAGAAAATAATTTCACAAATTATTTCTTAAGTTCAATTATCGCTTCAGCAATATCGCCGTTTGCTGCTTCAAGTGCTTTTTTTGCATTTTCTTTTGAGCAACCAGTTTGTTCAGCAACTAATGCAATATCTTCATCAGGAACTCCGCTTTCTTCAGTTGCATTTCCTGCAACAGTAAAAGTTTTGTTTCCTTGCATTTCAATGCTTTGAACTTGAGGATTCTCTATTCTAATTTTTTTTCCATTGTTCAAAAATATTATTACTTCTTTAGCATCAAGTTCATCATTCTTGATTCCCATTCTTTTCATCATTTGACCCATTTGTTTTGGATTAATTCCACCTGGAAACATAGCAATAGCACCTCGTATTCAATTATTTGTTAATTCGGTAACGTTTTTAAGCTTCAACTCATTACTCATATTGTTTAATTGTGGTTTCTATGCACGGAGTTATTGCCTCTATAAAAGATTTCGATAAAACTTTCCCAAAGTGCCCTAAAAGCGGGGAAAGAAGAAAATCTCTTGAAAGATATTTTGCAATTAACGGAGTAATTAAGGCACACGAAGTGGAAAAGGAATGGCCAAAAATAACCTACCCTAACACTGAAGTTCTTGAATCAAAACTAAAAGAAACTAAAGAAAAAAAGAAATCTTACGCATCTAAACTTAGTGAATGGAAAAGACAACACTTAAACGCTGCAATGTATCACCAAGTTAACCAAGTAAAGAAATTAGCTGAACCAATTTATTGGAAACATTTAGCAAAAACAGTTATTGATGCTGATTACAAAAAAGATGCAGATTCTGTAAAACTTCCAGCGCATTTAGTTGCTGATAAAAAGTGGCAACCAATGGTGAAAATGTTTGTTAATGATATTGAATATAGAAAGCAATTAGCTGAAACTGTTAACACTTCAATTATTTATAGTAAAGATAAAAAAGTTGCAAAGTTTGCAGACGAATTACAAGGATTTAGAATGGGTGCGGCAGACAAACAAGTAAAAGATTTGGAAAACAAATTAAGCGAACTTGACGCTACAGAAAAATCTCTAAAAGAAATGCACAAATGGGCGAAAGAGTAAAATTAAGTATTCTAAAAGCAATATCTATTTATGAAAGTTTTAATTCAATCTAACGCGCTAAAAGCCCAAGGCACAATTGAATATTTAGTAATAATCGCTGTCGTTGTTGTACTTTCCCTTGTAGTAGTTTCTTTAATGACAACTATTTTTTCATCACCAGCAAACCAAATAACATCCACTGCAGGAAAAATTAGTTCTATGACCGGTTCAATCACAATTATCGATTCAGCAACTGATTCTACGGGAAAAACTATTGTAAGAGTAAAAAACAACTCTGGAGAAAATATTAGTTTAACTAAAGTCACGCTTAATGGAGTAGAGAATGCTTTTTTTGAAAACATTAACCTTAATGATGCAAAAACTTTATCCTTAAATTCACTAACAAATTGTATAAATGAAAACAAAACTTACGTTGTAAAAATTTATTACACCACACAAAATGGATTAACAAAAGAAATTAACTTGGGCGAAATGAAAATAGACTGTACCGAAGAAATAACTACTCCCCCAAATGTAATTCCAACAACAAGTTGTTTTTCAATAGGAACTGGAGCATTAAGCTCTCCAAAAATTATTTGTGATTGTAATGATTTACAAAACATAAATCAACACTTAGATTGGAACTATGAACTAGGAACAGACATTAATTGTAGTTTAACAAAAACTTGGAATGGGGGAAAAGGATTTGACCCAATTAACACTTTTACTGGAAATTTAGATGGAAAAACACACACTGTTTATTCACTTTTTTCAAACCACAATTATTTAGATCCAATACGCTGGTCAACTTTATTTACTGAAATAAGTTCATCAGGAAGTATTTCAAATCTAAATCTTAGCGATTTAAATTGGATTGGAGAAGAATCCGCAGGAATCGCATATGTAAATTCAGGAACAATAACAAACTGCTCTGTTGCAGGAACACTTCTAATAGAGGATGAGGCAGGAGCATTTGTTTCACGAAATGATGGGGGAACTATAAGGAACTCAACTTCAAATGTAACTATTCTCCAACCAATTACTGCAAGTGAAGCTAATATTGGCGGATTTGTGTCATACAACAGAGGAGATATTTACAATAGTGTTGCAATGGGCAAAGCAATAATTTACTATTCAGGAGTCCAAGGTGGATTTGCCGGAGTAAATGATCGCGGAGGACACATATACAATTCATCATCCTCAGTTGACATTAATATTTTACCAACTGGATCAAATATTATAATGGGCGGATTTGTTGGGCAAAATTTTGAAACTATTGATAACAGTTTTACTTCTGGAAATATTTCCCTTGCTGAAAATTATTATTCAATTATTGGCGGATTTGCAGGATACAATGTAATAAGTTCTTCAGCCGGAACAATTACAAACTCTTATTCTGCAGGAAGCATTTATTGTAGTAATTTATGTACGGATGGAATGATTGGAGGATTTATTGGAGAAAATAGAGGGGCACTAGTAAATACTTTTTCTGCAACAAGATTAACTCTACCAGTAGCATTTCCTAAAAAAAGCGGATTTGCTGCAACCCTAACTGACACCTGGTCAATAACAAATTCATATTATGATATAAATAAAACAGGAATAGCAACTTGTTGTTCAATTGCATGTACAGGCTGTACCGGAAAAAATAATGC
>CAZOCW010000056.1:0-6085 GCA_964578405.1 uncultured archaeon
TGGGTTATGGGATAATAATGCAGGATATTTTGATCCAAATACCGGGAGCTTACTCCTAACTACTGCAACAGCGTCTGCTTTAGGAATTGATGGGACCAAAAATATTAGTTTTAATTATTGGATAAATCCACAGAATATTACAGGTGATGCAATGGTTGTTTGTATCAAGAATGCGGGGGCAAGTGCGCCCACTTTTGGACAAGCTTTGTGGGTGGGTAATGATGTAAGTGGTTATGTGAAAGTAGGCTTGTGGGGAAATGATCTTTCTTCAACAACTAAAGTAGATGCTAATAAATGGCAAATGATTAGCGTAGTGTTTAACTCAAGTAGTTTTTATATTTATAAAAATGGAATTTATGACAGTTCGATTACTTTATCTAAAAATTTAAATGGTGCGTATATTTTGAAAATTGGTGGAAGTGAATGGAATAATTTGCACATATTTAATGGATCAATTGAAGACTTTGCAGTTTGGAATCGGGCTCTTGATGCTAATTCAATTAAGGAACTTTTCAACAAAGGTGCTGCAAGAATTGGTGCGAAGTATAGGGGTTGTTCTGATTCTACTTGTTCAACTAATCCTTCTTGGTCAAGTTTAACTTATCCTGATTCGAATAGTAAAATTAATTTGGATTCAATTGATGGGAATAGATATATGCAATACGCGTTATATTCTCAACTTTATCAATTCCCTGATGGAAATATTTTTCCACAAGCATTTGCGACAATTAGGGATGTAAATATAATTTATTCTAACTAATTGGCGGGGTTAAAACACGCCCTCGATTTTTGTTCCACATTTATTACATTTGTTTTTTTCCATTCCAATTATTTCACAAGTGTATCCTTCTCTTTTGATTAAGAGATTATTACAGTTTGGGCAAAAAGTGTGATTAAATTCACTCGCATGTAAGTTCCCACCGTAAACAAAATTAAGTCCAGTATCTTTTCCAATTTTTACCGTGCTTGCAATTTCATTTGTAGAGGTTGGAGAAATATTAGTCATTTTATGCATTGGGAAAAACGCACTAACATGCCAAGGAATATTTTTATCCAAATCATAAATGAATTTGGCAATTTGATTTAGTTCCTCCGCAGAGTCATTTTTACCCGGGATGACAAGCGTAGTTAGTTCAACGTGAATTCCTTTTTTGTTAAATGATTTAATGCAATCAAGAACACTTTCAAGCCCTCCTCCGCAAATGCTTTTGTAAAAATTATCATTAAATGATTTAAGATCAATGTTAATTGCATCAAGTTTAGTTTCTTTTTTTGTTAAAGATTTAATTTGTTCCTCACTAACATACCCATTACTCACGTAAACGGTGCTAAGTTTATTTTCATGTGCAAGTTTGAATGAATCAAGATTATATTCTACACTAATTGCTGGTTCGTTATAAGTAATTGCAATACTTTTTGCTTTTCTTTTTAGTGCAACATCAATTAATTTTTGGGGAGTAACTTCTTCAGCACCAATTAATGCTTTCTCTGCAGCAGCTCCTCTTGTAAAAGAAATATCAAAGTTTTGACAAAAATCACATTTAAAATTACACCCAAAAAAACCAATACTCATAGTTTCACTACCTGGGAGGAAATGATAAAGTGGTTTTTTTTCAATTGGATCAAGTGAGAGTGAACAAGGTTTTGAATAAGTAATTAATTCTAATTTATTTGAAACATTTTTGCGAGCCCCGCACAATCCAAATCCATTTGTAGAAATTACGCAGTAATGTCTGCAAGCAAGACATTTGATGGAATGATCTCCTTCTTTTTTATAAAATTTAGATTGCATACTTAACCCAAGTAGAAAGTTGTTAAAAATGAATCCGGCAAAAACCAAATTCAAGAAATAAATTTATTGTTTATCCCATGGAGCGCTTTCGTTTGTTTCAGCAATAGTACGAGCTCTTGCGAATCTTGATTCAAGTGAACGCATTTGTTTTCTTAAATCCTCGGCTTGTCTTGTTGCTTCTGCAATATCATCTTTCAAAGAGTCTTCTTCGTCAGATCCAAGCAAATTAAGCTTTTTTCTTCGTTCCATGTTTTTTAGTAGATTTTCTTTAACTCTAATTGCCTTGTCGTACTGGTATTTTAGTTCGTCCAGTTCTTGTTTCATGTTCATGATACCACCAATACAGGGAAAAACCTGCCTTGTTATTATTACAAGTATATGCATTAACTCTTTAAAAAATCAACTTTTGGGGTGGAATTCTCGATTTGTAAAAAGCCTCTCTAAAAAGTAATCCTTAAATAGAAGGAAGAGCTAGTGTATTAAAGTAATTTGGGGATGATTGGGAATGAATCTAAAATTTGGGCTAATAGTATTAGTGTTGTTGTTAATGAGTGTATTTGTATTTGCGGAGGATAGTAATTTTACTAATGGCCAAAATGGAGATCAAAATTCTTCAATAATCGCGCCTTGTTTTGCTGAAGGTCAATCAATGGCAATAGTCCCAGGAAATGTTTGTTGTAGCGGACTTAGTCCAATACAACCAACTCAAACTCTAACTTCTAATGGGGAATGTGGACAACTTGTAGGTGCAAGTGTTTGTTCTAATTGCGGAAATGGAGTATGTGAACAATGGGAAAATAAATGTAATTGTACACAAGATTGCCAAACCCCAACTCAAGTTTGTACTAATGAATATGCCCCAGTTTGCGGATATTTAGAAAATTCTTTATGCACTCCTTGCCCATCAGGTTCATCTTTAGATTGTAAACAATGTAAAGGGCCAGGATATTTTACATATAATAATTATTGTTTAATGACTCTTGATAAAGCAAAATTTATTGCAAAAGGAGATTGTTTCCAATGCGGAAATGGAGTATGTGAATCAAACGAAGATCGAACAAATTGTTCACAAGATTGTGGGGAAATAATTACTCAAGTAAAAGAACAAGTAAAATGTGTTTTTAATAATGCAATCGGACAACAAGAGTGCTCTGCAAGTAATGGGGCTAGTTGTATAGCTTATCCATTAGTAACTGATTGTGCTTCAACTAATGATTCAACAACAGATTGTATTGGAGGAGATAATCAACCCCAAACAACTAGTTGTACAGTTTATGTTAGTGGGGCAAAAGGAGAAAAATTAGTTTGGAAGAGTTCATGTGGGGGGTATGCTTATACAATCCTTGATGGACAAAGTGAATCTGCTGAGTTTAATTGCGGAACAATCGAACCAACAGTGGTTAAAGAACAAGTAAAATGTGTTTTCAAGAATTCTACTGAAAAACAAAAATGTTATGCATACTATGATACTAGTACTTCCTCTGTTGTTTCAAGTACAACAAGCGGAGTTACAACTAGTATTGCGGTTCCTATTGCAAATACTAATTTCTTTTCCTGTACAAGTGGAGAAAATGGAAATTATGAAACTTGCTTAGCAAATGTTGAAGCTCAAAAAGGAACAAAATTAATTTGGAAGAGTTCGTGCGGAGGATACGCTTATACAATAATTGACGGTCAAAGCGAGTATGCTACATTTGATTGTCAAGGGACACAACCTCCTGTGTGTGCATGCACTAAAGACTACAATCCTGTGTGCGGATCAATAAAAATTTGCACAACAACTTGCGCAACAAATAATATTAATTCAAATGAAACAAGTACTTGTCAAGATAATTGTTACGAGCAGAAAAAAACTTATGGTAATGTTTGTGAAGCAAAATGTGCAGGAGCACAATCAGTATCAAACGGAGCATGTGAACTAACTTGCCCAGTATATGTTCAGCCAAATTGTCCAAATGGAAAAATAGAAGTAACTTATGATGACAGAGGATGTAAAAAACCAAGATGTGTGGCTGAAGAAGCAGAACACTTTTCTGGAGCTTACTTTAAATGCTCAAACGGAATGGAATTCAAACAAGCTGATGCTTGTATGCCATATGCTTCTTGGAAAGAAAAAGCAAGAAACACTTGTGCGCAATATTCTGCTAAATGTGGTTCAAATACCACTACTTCTGGTGGAACATCAAGTAGTTCTAATCCGGCTACAGGAAATTTTATTTTAGATGCTGTTGCGACAGCAACAAGTGTAGTTACAAATGCAACAACCACAGCAACCCAAACAATACAACCAATGGAAAAATGTATTGGTGGGGAAGTCTATTTAACAGCATTTGAAACATTTGGAAGTTGTACTCCTGGAAACGAAACATGCAAATATTATGTTGATGAATCCGGATGTAAAGTAAAAGAATGTGTTGATGGACAAAAAGAAAAAGTGTGCCCAACTGATTCAAATATGGCGACAAACACTTATAGAAAAGCATACTGGCAGTGTGCTTCAGGAAAAGAATTTTATGAAGGCGGAGAGAGTTCATGTAAACCTGATGTATTATGGAAACAATACGCAACAGAATCATGTGCTAAAGAATGCGGTCAAGTAGAAACAGCTTGTTCAGTTGATTCAAATGTGTGCCAAGTAAGCACAACAAATTGTGGAGTAAATGCATTTAGATTATCAGCACCATGTTATGATGGAAAGCCAATATTTTGTTCAACTCAAAGCGAAGAAGAAGTGCGGGCAGCAAAAGAAAAATGCTACAAAAATAATTCTAATGCTGAACTAAGAGTTGAGTTTAATTCTAACGGATGCAGAACATATACCTGCGCAAATCAAACTCAAGTATGTAATTCAATAAATGATCTTCCTGCAGAGAAAAAAATCTCTTGTGAAGAAAGAGGGGGGCAGTTAATGACAAAAGTAGATGACCAAGGTTGTCTAACTTACATTGATTGTGTGGGGGAACAAATAATTGATTCAAATGCAGCAATAAATACAAATTTAATAAAAGACAAAATACAATTGCTTGAATTAGCAATAAAAATTGAAACTGCAAAAATAGAACTTGAAAAAACTGCTTCAAAGCTAAGAGAAATAGCTAAATATTATGCTGAAGTAGGCAAAGAAGAGGACGCGAACAGATTCACTAAAGCAGCAAATATACTTGATGCGGCTGCAAACAAATTAAATGAAATAAAAACAGAAATAAAAAACAATGTTGATAATTTTAGTGAAGAACAAGCAAAGAACATAAGAGAAATAATTAGAAACATCAAAGAAGAGTTGCTAAAGGATGCGCTCTTAGAGATGTTGGGATAAATTTGGGGTGAAGAAAAATGGGTACTGCAAAAATAATTTCGATAATGCTATTGGCCTTAATGGCACTAACATTGTTGTTTGGTTGTACGGGGGATGGGAATGTAGCGGATACTAACACCCCAAAAGTAACAACTCAAGCAGAAGCGAATAAAACGCTTAATGATGCAAGCACTGATCTAAGCGGAGTAAAAAGCACACTTGATGATGTGGAAAACACATTAACGGATTAGTAGTTATATTTGGGATGCGAGCTAAAAGAAATATAATGCTTGCGTTCCAATCTTTTTCTTATGAGTTTAGAACAAACACATTTTCCACAGCAATTCTTGGACAAGTATTCCACGTTACTTGGAAAAGATTGGAATGCTTTCTTTGAATGTATTCAAGTTAAACAACCAAAGTCCTTTTGGGTGAATACTAACAAAGCTACTGTTGAAGAAGTGAAAAAATCACTTGAAGTTAAAGAAGTTAAATTTGAACAATATGACTTTGATAAAAGAGCTTTTTTTATTAACATGGAAAAGCCAGGGGACTTGGAAGAATTTAAACTCGGGCAAATATCTTTACAAGAAAAAGCAGCAATGCTTCCAGTTATTGCTCTTGCTCCAAAAGAGAAAGAATTAGTTCTTGATGCTTGTGCTTCTCCAGGAATGAAAACAATTCAACTAAGTAATTATATGAATAATAAAGGAAAATTAATTGCTTGTGATGTTAACTCTGAAAGAATAAAGTTCCTTGATTCTAATTGTAAGAAATATGGGTTAACTAATGTTGAAGCAAAAAGAATTGATTTTAGAAATCTTGCTTCAAAGTATCATGAAAAGTTTGACAAAATTTTACTTGATGCGCCTTGCTCAAGCGAGGGACTTGTGAGAAAAGATAGAGTTGCATTAAAAGAATGGTCTCAAAAGTTAGTTGAAAGAAAAGCACAAACTCAAAAAGAACTAATTGTTGCAGCGTTTGATCTTCTTAAGAAA
>CAZOCW010000057.1:0-5904 GCA_964578405.1 uncultured archaeon
GCAATGTATTTGAATGATTTGAAAGGAAATTTGGTTGATGGGAATATAAAAATTCAAGAAATAGTTGGTTACAAAAAGGAAGAACTTAAAGGAAAGAGTGTTCTTAAGCTCAATCTTGTTGAGAAAAAGTATTTTCCAATTTTTGTAAAGAACTTGGCACTTAATGTTGCGGGCAAACCAACAGGTCCGGATAGAGTGGAATTAATTAGAAAAGATAAATCAAAAGTATTAGTTGAGGTAGTTTCTCAACCGATTTATTTGAGTGGAAAAAAGTTAGTGCTTTGCACGGTGCAAAAAGTTGAAGGAAAATAATTTTTTTGAATTTGACTTATTTCAATAAAATACTTTCTTGCGACATTATTTCATTCATTTGTATTCTTCAAAAGATTCTTCGAAAGGATATACTACCATTCCTTTTCCTCTTTCAATTTTTACTGGATGTACTTTTAGTGAGTGGTTTGTTGCTCTTAATTTTCTAATACTAATAGCTCTACTCATTAAGTTTTCTTTTCTATTTAAGTAAAGTAAAATTACTCCGTCTGAAACAAATTCTTCTACTCCTTGAGTAGAAATCTTGCTAGTTTCTTCATCTGTTTCTGAGATTGCAATTGTGGTTATTCCAGTTGATCGTAACATTTTTGCAAGGTCAAGAATATTTCTTCTTGTTTTGAATTGGTCTTCAAAGTATAATTCAAGTATTGAGATTGAATCAATCACTAATCTTTTAGCTTTAATATTATAAACTGCAGTTTGAATACTTTCAACTAATTTATCAAAGTTATACATTTTTGGTTGTAAAATAAGTAGTTTTTTTTCTTTTTGAAGTTTTTCAAGGTCCCAACCGAATATATTCATTTGAAGTTTGTTTTCGTCATATCCTTCTTCAAGGGAAACATATACTCCTGGTTCTCCATTTTCTGCACCGTGTGCTAAGTAGTTCATTCCGAATATACTTTTTCCAGTTCCTGTTCCGCCTGAGAGTAAAACAAAAGTACTTACTGGTAATCCACCTTCAACTAATTCATCAAATCCTTCCACTCCAGTTTTTACTCGAGGGATTATTACTTCGTTTTTGGGTAGGTCTTTAGGCATTTCCTTAGGAGTTTCTTTAGGGGCTACTACTTTTTTTAGCACCTTTTTATTCTTTGCCATGTATAACTAACAGCTTTTAGCTTTTTAATGCTTTTGCACTTTACTTTACGCATGCAAGAACGAAATGTGTTGGCTCCAAACGCAAACATCTGGTTTGGCGCAATGTTTATTGTTGGAATGTTATCCCAATGGCTTGCGGTATATTTTACCATGACCTATCACAATTTGCCTGCTGCTGAAAATGCTTCAAAATTAATCTTACTTTTGACAATTCTAACAATTGTAATTCTTGTAATAAAAACAATTAGACTTCTTGGTCAAATTGAGTTTAGAAAATTATTTGTTTATCTTATATTGACTTCACTTTGTGTGGTTTCTTTTATTGTAGCCGTTTCCATTTATGTGGCTAATTGAGTTAACCAAATAGTTTATATTTCAAAAGTGCTTACTCTTATTGGTTTGTATGAATAAAAGAGTTAAATCCGTTGGGAATACAGCTCAAGCTGGTCTTGAGTACTTAATGACTTATGGGTGGGCGCTTGTTGCGCTTGCAATAGTTTTGGGATCTATTATTGCATTAACTTCAAACTCAGCAGTTCCTTTTCAGTGTCAAATGAATCCTTCTTCTGGTGCATTAACTTACAAGGATTTTCAAATAGTGGGTAATACTGCAAGTATTATTTTAAGGAACGATTCTGGTAAAACAATTAGTGATGTTAATGTTTCTTTCTCTGGAGATTTTTCTTCTGTTGTTCCTAGTTTAAGTAATGGGCCATATACCTCTGCTCAAGATTTTAAAATTTCTTCAACTGGGTTTTCTCAACCCAAAGGAAATTCATATACAGGCAATGTCTCAGTAACCTATAAACGAAATAATGTAGTTCATATTTCTACTGCAGTTTGTACTGGGACTGTTTAATTGAATTAGTAGTCATTAGTTATCCTAATTCTTTTAGTTAATAAGTACTTGTGCGTTTCTTATGCTCCAAGCACCATTTTTCTTAATAAAGTTGTACTAACAAAGTAGATTAGTAAAGTAATTATCAGTAGTGCAGGGAAGTATCTTAGTCCTGGAGTCTCTTTATTGTACCTAATTACTCCAATAATTAAACTTGCAAATAGGCAAGTCAAAAATAAAGCAGTAATGGATACTGCTTGTAAGTCATCAATTCCGAATTTGTCTGTAGATTGTTGTGCATTTCCAATTAAATTAAATAAAGGCATTTGTGAAGAGTAATCGCTCACAGCAATATTTTTTGCTTGGTTTGAAAAAGATAAGGATACTACGGTTCCTGCTCCAAAAAGTAGTGGTGCTCCTAAGCAAGTTGCAATAATTATTAGCATTATATACATTGAAATGTTTGAATTAATTTCTTTTTTAAGTGCGGCTTCGTTTCGTAAATCATTTGAGATTCTAAGTAATAATTCTCCAATTGAAGCTCCTTTTTTCATTCCTTCATTAATTAAAAGTACACTTCTTTGTAAAGCTTCTGATTCAATTTTTTCACTTATTTCTTTGAATGCTTTTTCAAGTGCGCTTCCAGAATAGATTTCTTTTGCAGCTCGTTTTAGAAATGCTGCAAGTTCTCCAAATTCAGGTCTTGCTGCTTGGATGAGCGAATTTTCCATTGTTAACCCTGAGTTTACATTTACTGATACAAGTTCAAGGGCATCTGGTAAGTTTTCATCAATTTTTCTTGATCTTTGCATTGATTGAAAGTCAATAAGTAAGTATAACGCAGCAAATGCTAGTAGTACTCCGACTAAGTAAGCTGCAATTAGTGCAAGTGGATTAAGGGTATTATAAAATAAAGCTATTCCTGTTGCTGTTAAAAGTCCAGTAATAAACGGATAAGAAAAAATGAATCCTACCTTTCGTCGTACTTCGTGTGTGTCCCCACTATACCCTAGTTTTCTTTGTACTATTGCAGAAACTTTTCTTGGTAAAAGACTTTCTATTTTTAGCATCATGCTCATTTAGACACTTCCCATTAAGTTTGGTCTTTTTGATTTAACAAATCCAATTAGCATTATTTCAAATATTGCAATTCCAATTATTAGCATCCATGGGACTTCTTTTGGGATATTCATTCCTGGTAAAGAGTTTATTACAACTAAAAATGCTACTCCCATGGAGGGAACTATTACTCCAAGCATCATGAATATTAGGGTTAGTACTCTAAGTGAGGAACCGTATTCAACAATTTCATTTTTTTGTTCTCTTTCAAGTGAATCAAGACTTTCTTGAATAATTTTTCCTAATGGGGAACCAACTTTAAGTCCACTTACAATTTGCCATAAAACTTTTTTTAAGAATGGAGAAGGGTTTTTTGAGGCAACATCTTTTAGCACTTCTTCTTCTCGCTCTCCTGAGTTTAATCTTTTTGCAATCTCTTTAAACACAACTGATAAATCTCCAAGTTTGTAGGAGGCAATCATTACTATTGAATCAAATAAACTCATTCCTGCATTTATTTCTACAAGCATCATTTTTAGTCCAAATACCAAATTTGAGTCAATGGAATGTACTCTTTTGTTTACTAGCATTTGTAATCCGAATACAATTCTAATGAAAACTAGTATTGATAGAACAAATCCAATTAGGATTCCCATTGTAAGGGCTTGTTTTATTGCAAATACATTGAATACGGCAACTAGTATTCCTGATATGATTATCCACCAAATGAAGGAGTTTAGTAAAGCAATTGAAAAAAAGTCATCCATTTTTAGGTATAGGTCAGTTTGTGCTAGAGTAAAACCATAGTTTGGAAAAGCTTTTTGAACTATTTCTGAGAGTCCCTTAAATGGCCAACTTATTTTCTTTGATGCGCGTAATGGAAAAAATGATAATGGTACATTACTCACAAAAATCCTCTTTTTTATTACTTAATTAAAAATAATTTACTTTTTTTGAGTTAATTCTGTTTTCTTTTTGAATAATCCTTGAGGGGATTTATTTTCTTTTGCATATTCTACTATTTTTTCTTTATCAAAATAGTATTTTGCAAATATTAGTGCTAAGTCTTCAAGATCAAATACTTTTTGTTCAACTAGCCAATCAAGTATTTTTTTCTTTTCCTTTATTTCGTCCTCTATTTGATTTTGTGTAAGTCCGGTGTGCATACTTATTTCATCAAAGAATTTTACACTCTCTTTTTGAGTAATTAACTGGTTTCTTATTGGGTCATATCTGTAAAGAACATTGGATTTAGCCTCTCTTTCGTTTCCTCTGTCTTCAACAACTATTTCAGCCATTTGATAAACTGCTCTTCTTCCAGTTTTTCTATTTCTAAATAAAACTATGTTAAGCCCAATTGAATCAAGCATTGATTGAGGAAGAGAGATTGGAGGATTTGAAAATCTTCTTATTGTTTCTTCTGCAGTATCTGCGTGGAAGGTTGTGTACACACTGTGCCCGGTATTCATTGCTTCAAACATTACTTCAGCTTCAGTTTGTCTTCTTACTTCCCCTACTATTATTCTATCAGGTCTCATTCTCAGGGAGTTAACAAGTAAATCAAGCATTGAGACTTCTCCTTTTCCTTCAGTGTTACTAAGTCTTGTAGTTAGTGGTACCCAGTGAAGGAAACTTGGTAGTGTTAATTCTCTTGTATCTTCGATTGTAATTACTCTTTGATTTGGTCTAATAAATGAAGTACAAGCATTTAGGAAAGAAGTTTTTCCACTTGCAGTTCCTCCAGTAATTAGTACGTTTAATTCGTATTCAAATGCCATCCAAATTAGTGCCATTGCATCACTTGTAATACTTTCAAATTCAATTAGTTCAGTTACAGTCCAAGGTTTTCTTCTAAATCTTCTAATTGTAATAGTATTTCCTCTACTTGAAATTGGACTTAGTGTTGAATTCGCACGATCTCCACTTGGAAGAAATGCATCAAGAAGCGGAGCTAAAACATTAATTTGTTTTCCACTTCTTCTTGCAATAATTGAAGCAATGTTTTCTATTTCTTTTTCTGAAGTTACCTTAAAATTTGATTTTAACCAACCGTGTTTTTTGTGATAAATCCATGCGGGTTCGTCTGATGAATTAATTACTATTTCTTCAACATTATCATCAAGTAAAATATATTCAATGTCTCCAAGTCCAAGCATTTCATTAATTAATAATTCTTTTAGAACCTCAATTTCAGTTATATTTTGGGAGGGCAATTTCTTTTTTAGTAATCCTTCTGCAATGTTTGCAAAGTCTTTTTTAACTTGGGTTGAAAATTTTAAATCCGCCATTTTTTCCACAGGTATCTTTGATCTTGAAAGTATCTCAATTTTAATTTCATCAAGAGTTAATCTTGTTCCTTCTCCAACACTAGGAAAATCAGCAACATATTCAGTGGCAAGTGCTTCTTCGTCTCTAATCACTTCAATTGATATTTTTGCAATACATCCTTTCAATTCGTATTTATCAATTAGTTTCGTCACTTAACTCACCTCTTTCCTTTAGAACTACTGATGGGCTTCCAAGCATTGGGTAAAGTATTTCTACTTTTCCTGTTTCTTCCAAGTTCTTAGCAAGCTCTAATATTTGGTCTTTACTCATATTAAACTTTTCCGCTAGATAACTAATTTTTATCATCTTTTTTTCCTTTAATTCAGCATAAATTGAGTCATATATTGTTGTAATAGTACTTCTTTCAGGGAGTAGAATTGCTCTTTCTTCAGGTTTCTTTTTTTCTCCTTGTAAAATAGTTAGTACTCTTTTTAGTATTTCTGATAATGGATTAATTTGAGATTGTTTTTGAATTATTGTTTTTTGTTCAAACGGTGTTGCGTGTCCTTCTTTTAGGTGTGCCGCTT
>CAZOCW010000058.1:0-5868 GCA_964578405.1 uncultured archaeon
CGCTTCTGCCACTTCACTTAGAGAATTAATTGTCCCGGAAATAATTACTTGGGCATTAGAATAACCTGAGTTTTTTAAGTATTGTTCTAATTGCTCAACTGGAAATTTTAAAAATTCTTTTCCTGAAATTGCAATTCCTGGAAATGAAGAAACTTTAACTGAAATAGGGGGTTTTGTTTTATTAATGTAAATAAAGGCTTTATTCATTTCATCCAAAATAATTCTTTTATGCTCATCGGAATTAAAAGTAAATAATACTGCATCAGAGTTTCTAATAACTCCCATTATTTCTCTCCCTTGAGCTTTCCCTTCAGCTGACCCTTCAATTATTGCAGGAATTTCTACTAGTTGAATTCTTGCTTTATCATATTCAAACATTGCAGGAGTTGGTTCTTTTGTTGCAAATGGATAAGGAGTATCATCAGTAATATGTTTTCCAACTAATTTATTTAAGACCCAAGATTTTCCTGAGTTAGGCAAACCAACTATAACTATTTGACCAATTCCATCCTTCTTAATGTACATTGAAGGCCCGCCAGAACCTTTCTTTGTTGCCCCAGCAGATTTTTGTTTTTCAAGTTCATTTCTAAGTTCTGCTGCTTTCTTACTTAATTCTGCCCTTAAATTTTCAGCACCTTTGTGTTTTGGTGCTTCAGATTGCATTTGAAGAAGAGCTGTTAATTTCTCTTCAGGAGTTTTAGCTTCCTCAAGTTTCTTTTGAGCAACTGCATAGCCTACAGAAGTATTTGTTGTCATGACTAAAATAAGAACTAAAACGTTTAAATACTTGAAACTAAACAAAAAAATTAAACTTTTACCCTAAAAACTAACAGTTCTTCAAAAAATAATTTCTTTTTTCCAATAACTTTAACGGTAAATCCTAATTCTTTAAGTTTCTTTTTTATTTCACTTGGTTTATTTAAGGAAGAAATTAATAGTAACAAAACTCCATTTTTATTTAAATGATTTGCAAAAGAATTCAAAAATTTATCAATTGTTTCTCGCCCATTTTCCCCCCCATCAAGATCCACCCATTTCACTTCATCACTTGGAACATAAGGGGGATTAAATGCAATAAAATCAAATTTTTCTTTTTTCAAAGAAGAGAACAAATTACTTTTTTTGAACTTTAGGCACTGTTTAGAATGTCCAACATATTGAGTTCTTTCTTTCTTTGAATTTTCAAGGCAGCCCAAAATATTATTTTTACTTACTTTAAGAGCAACTGGATTAATATCAACACAAGTTAATTCTTTAGCACTTGATTTAAGCATTGCAATCCCTTGCACACCACTACCCGTGCCAAGATCGAGACATTTCTTACCAACTAAATTTTCTTTCAAAATACACTCTTCAAGCAAATAAGAATCTTCAGCAGGGGAATAAACTTCTTTTGAAACCTTCATTAAAAAAACCTTACAAAATTGTTTAATTAATTCAATAAAATAAAAAATTAGTTTGCTACAGTAGAAATACTCCACAAATGATCAAAATCCACTTTGTATTTAGAAGCAACCTCAAAACTTTCAATAAACACTAAATTTTCATCATTTCTAGTGTCCGCATTTTGAGAATAATTAAACGAACCAGTAGCAACAAAATTCCCATCAATAACGGTATACTTATTGTGCATATACCCTGAACCATTTCTTTTTGCAACTTTAATTCCTGCCTCAATTAACTTTTCATCATCACTTGATGCATTAGCACTTTGATCATAATCAAAAACAACTTCAATTTCAACCCCTCTCTTTTTTGCTTCCACTAAAGCATCGCTAATCCCATCATGAGTAAATGAATAAATTGCAATGAAAATATTTTTATCAGCAGAATTAATTTCTTGAATTAATTGCTCCGCACAAGCATCTCTTGGACAAAAAAATACTCCAACTTTATCAACTTTCACCGGCACTGTTGGCGAAGAATTAGAGTTAGTATCAAATAAATTTAACTTAAAACTTGACATATTACTGTCAGGGGTTTGTGCACTTGAATTAAATGTTGGAAAAATAGAGTAACCATTATCAGTTCTTGCAAAAAAAATAAATAATGCCCCAATTGCAATTACTATTACCAAGAACCAAACTCCTTGTCCAATTCCCTTATCTTCCCCAAAACCCACCTTATACCACACCAAGGATAGAATAATGCAGTTTTTATTCATTTCCCCCCTTTCTATAAGTTAAAGAATAGTGTAAATAATGGAAGTAAAAAAAATAGCAGAGCTCAATACGAAAGAAATCAATCTTTGGGTAGGATCTGACAAAGTAGTACGTTTCGTAGTAGTAACCAAAAATTTGACTGCATTTGCAACAATAAAATATCTATTAAAAGTGATTTTTTCAAAACACTCAAAACCCCTCCCTCTACTTCTTGATGCTAGAGGCACTGACTCCATTTCAGATATATCCATGAACATATTACTAAGCCCAAAACTAAGAAAAATGACCTTAGCAACAGCGTTTTTAGTAAAACGACCAACTCCAGAAAGACTTATCGGACTAATTAACAAAGAACTTTTAACAGGCCAAGTAAAATACCCTTTGAAAATATTTACTGACGAAGATGAAGCATTGGAATGGGCAAAACAATACTCTCCCAAAGAATTTGATTTCTCAAAACTTTAATGAAAAACAAACACTTAACCAAAAATTGATTTTTATGTTATATGACGCGCATTGTCACTTAGATCTAATGACTGATGAAGAACTACAAACTGCCCTAACTGAGACAAAAGAAAAAAATGTTTCGCAAATGATTTCTTGCGCAACTTCCTTCTTTTCAAACGAACGAACACTAGAACTTGCTAAAAAGTATTCTCAAATTAAAGCAGCTATTGGAATTTATCCACTTGATGCACTTGAACTAAACGAACTAGAACTTGACAAAGCATTTTATTTCTTTGAAGCAGAAATAAAAAAAGCAATTGCAATTGGCGAAGTTGGACTTGATTTTAAGTATTCCACTAAAAAAGAAGAACTTATGAAACAAGTTACAGTTTTTTCTAGATTCATAGATCTTGCAACAAAACATGACAAACCAATAATTATTCACTCAAGATTTGCACAAAAACAAGTACTACAACTACTTGAAGAAAAAAATGCCAAAAAAGTTTTATTACACTCCTTTGTGGATTCCCAAAAACTAATGGATCAAGCTGCCAAAAAAGGATACTTTGTTTCTGTTGGATTAAGTGTGTTGTATAATCCCGAAGTTGCAAAAAACATTACTGTTTTCCCACTTGAGAACTTACTCTTTGAAACTGATTCCCCAATTAGATTTAATGGAGAGAAGGCTTCTCCTGCAAAAGTTGAACTAATTGCAGAGAAAATAGCTGAACTAAAAAAAATACCACTTTTGGAAGTAATTAAACAACAAGAAAAGAACTTTACTTCACTATTTGGGAAACTTTAAACCCCTCAAAAGTCAAATCAGGGCCCTAACAAGGGTTTAGACCATATATTTTTTATACTCCCCCCACAGAAGATACTTAGGGAACAAACATGATACTGATATTTCTTTTTGTATTGATAGTTGCGCTAATCATAGCAAACATACTTGTTTCGTTTTCAATGGAAAGAAAGACAAAATCAAACGAGAAAGGATTTGCTAACCCCCCACTTGAATATGTTGAGGAACCAGAAGTAGTAAGTGCTTCAGTAGCCAACTTACAAGAAAATAATGCACTATTACAAGGTTCTCTTCAAGCAACAAACAAGAAACTAGAACTTCTAAACGAAAGAGTTTCAAACATTGAAAAAATAGTAATGAGCATGATTCAAAAAAGACTAGATGAAGAAACATCTGATGAAACAACAAATCAACTATAAACTAATTCTAAAAAAATAAGTGGCCTCAGAGTTGGATTAACTAATCACTAAATCATTAGGGATTTACTTCATCATTGGCCAATATAGTTATGTCTGCCAATAATTAAAAACTCTCTTTTAGAGCCACAAAAAGAAAAGGAAAGCAATTGTGTTTGCAAGAAAGCTTAACATTACAAGTTCGGGTTCGCTAAGTTTAGATAAAATTGCAACTAATTTTTTACCAGTATCATTGGGTAATGGAGCTGCAACAATTAACCCCGCAAGAGCAAAAGAAGCGTAATTCACTAGTTTTCTTCCAACCCAATTATTTGAGAAAAATCCACCCAATTTAATTAATTGAGTTTGTTTAACTTGAACAAAATCACTTTTGAACATTCTTCTAATTAGTCTAAAGATTAGTAAATCCGTCATTACCGCCCCGAGTCCAGCAATTAACGCTGCAGCAAAAATATCAGGCACATAAGTATTTACCATAAAAGAGGCTGAAAATGGGGCAAAAATTCCCAAAGGAAATAATACTCCTGCAATAAAAACAAAAACATACGCGCTGTTTCCTAGTGTTGTTGCCCAATTTAATAAATCTTTATTTAAAAAAGGTAAAAACGAAATCGCAATTAGAATAACTAAAAGCCAAAGCTTAGGATATTTAATTCTTAGAAAAAGTTCTTTTGGAAACATAGTAAAACAAGGGATTTAGGGTTTAAAACTCTAACTTTCAACATAAACCCGAAAAAAATGCTAAACCTAGTTTAAGAGAATACTTAAATAGTTTGAAACCATTTGTTAAGTATGGAACTAAAGAAGTTGTTTATTTTTGGAGGAATTCTTTTCATAATAGTAATTGCTTTTGCCGCAACTGCTACTTTAGTAATGCCTGGCCAAATAGACACTACTATTCAAACAGGCAAATCTATTGAGTTCTACTTAAAAAATATTAATTCAAATATTATTGGGACTTACACACAAACTGCCCAAATACCCATTACCCCTCCAAAAGGGACTGGAACTTCAATTATTGCAAAAGAACAAACACTTACTGCAGAATGTATTGAAAATATCTTAACAAAATATGATTCTCCTGCAAAAAATATTGGGCTTGGAGAAAAAATCCTTTCACAAGCAAAGTTATACAATATTGATGCAGGATATGCACTTGCTACATTTAGAGTAGAAAGTACTTTTGGAAAAAATGGAAAAGCATTTGACAATAACTCAATAGGAAATAGACGAGATGAACAAGGTAATTTTATCGCATACAACTCATGGGAAGAAGGAATAACTGATTGGTTTAGTTACATTAACAGAAAATATGTAAGTAAAAACATTACAACAGTAGAAACAATAGCTCCAATTTATGCCCCGCCAGTTGAAAACAATACTGCACAATATATCACAGACATTACAGGATTTATGACACAACACAAAGGAATGTGCTAAATCGGTACTTCACCAGAGTAACAAATAATGAAATATTCAAATCACAAAAAAACAAATCATTTAGATAAATTGTTTTTCTCATTAGGATCTTTTTCTAAATCGTAAAATTCGACTGCATCACTATCAAGACTCAAAATAGTCTTGAATTTGTTGTCTATTCTAATTGCTTTTTTATTTTTAGCAAAACTTAGTTCTTTATTCTTTAAGCCCTGTTCTTCAGGATAAAATGTTTCTGAATAACCTACTCTGCTTTCTCTCTCTTTTCCAGTTATTAGGGGAATAACTGATTTACCATCAATCTTTTCAATAAGCTTAATATTTGCAAGTTCGGCAATTGTTGGGAAGACATCAATAAGTCTTACTTGTGGAATAATTTTTTTATTTTTAGGAAGAGATTTATCTTTTACAATAAACAATACCTTTTGTGTTTGATCATACAATAAACAACCATGCCCAGATTCCTCAGGGTGGCCAAGCTTTTTACCACCTTTATCATTTGGATACCATCCATCCAAGTCTTCACCATGATCAGAAAAACAAATTACTGTAGTGTCATCCCACAAACCAAGTTCTTTCAATTTAGCAAAAAAAAGACTCAAAT
>CAZOCW010000059.1:0-5668 GCA_964578405.1 uncultured archaeon
TTACACATCAATAAAACTATTTGCAGAAAAAATTGGTTTCAACATACAAAGAAAAAAAGAAAAATTATTTTGTGGAATTGAAATATTCAATAATTACAAAAGTAATTTAAGAAAAGAAAAATGGCAAGAAAAATATAAAAAACAAAAAAATGGACACTGGAAACTTTATGTATAAGTGGCGCCTCCTCCGGGATTTGAACCCGGGTCGCACCCGTGACAGGGGTGAATCCTAGACCGCTGGACGAAAGAGGCAACACAATTACTAGAAGCTCCTTTGGAGACTTTCTAAAATATTTAGGCCAAGTGAAGGTTTTTATTTGTTGTTAATGCCTCAAAAATCAAAGCAAAAACAGTCCTTTACAGACAGATCAGTTTTATTTATAATCCTAAAAAAACACTAAGTTAGTATGAAAGCACCAATTCCAAGCAAAGTACTAACCAAACGTTTTCTTACTCTTGGAGAGAAAAAGCAAGCAACAGTTTTACGAAGAACCGAAAACTTGGCTCACGCTTTTGAAAAACATGCCCAAGATCTTTTTGTCGAATTTAGACAAATCAGAAATAATGAAATAAAAAATAGAGCTGATTTAACTAAATCTTACGCAGATTTAGGAAAATTAATTGATAAAAAAAATAAATTACAATCACAACTTCAAAGATCAGTGAAAAACTCAAGCAAAAACTTTATTGGATTTAACCCTCTTCAGGGGGGCAGATCACTTACAGAGAATTATATTGAACTAGTCATGCATAAAGCCTACCAAAGACTTCACTCACTTGAAAATTTTATTACAAGTTTTCAAGGAGAACTTTACATGCATCAAGGGAATGTTATTCAAAAAGAAAAGGAGCAAGGAAAATGGTGAAAGTAATTCAACTCCCAGTTGGAGGGTTTGATAATAATTTTTCTTACTTAATTATTGGAAAAAATAAGGATTCGGTTTTAATTGATCCAACTGGAGATAAAGAGGTAGTTGAAAAGTCAATAAAAGAAAACAAATCCAAAATTAAATTAGTTCTTTTCACTCATTCTCACCCAGATCATTGTGAACTTGCGGAACATTTCTCAAAAAAAGGAATAAACATATTCTTTCCAGAAAAAAATGAACTGGGAAAAATAATTTCTTTTGAAATTGGAGAAATGAAAATTGAATGTGTTGCAACACCGGGCCACACATTAGATAGCGTAGCATATTTAATTGAAAATAATATTTTTACAGGAGACACTTTGTTTGTCCGAGGAGTGGGCACAACTGCTTATGGAGGAGAGGATAAAACTTTAGAAAAAACTCTTGCATTTTTAGTTGAACTAACTCCAACTCTTATACTTTGGCCAGGGCATAATTACGGTGGCGCAAGTTCAACACTTAAAGAAGCCCTAAATAATTCCCACATCAAACCAAGTAAAAAAACTCATGACTTGATTAAAAAAATGGTTGAAGAGTATAACTCCAAGCACACTACCAAAAAGAAATTCTAACAAAGTAGTGCAAGCACTACTAAGAAAAAGTTTTGAATAAATTATTTCAAAAAGCTACTTTGAACTAGTCTTGTCGCATAAACAACTATTGCGCCAGCCATTGCTGTAACAAATTGAACTATTCCAAACGCAGTTAAAAACAAAGCCGGAACTAATGTGTAAGTCATTAACACAAATGCAATGCCAAATAATAAAATTGATTTGGTGCCTGCGCCAATTAATGCAGAAAACAAATAATTCTTCCCAGAGTTAACAAAAAGCTTTCTCATTATAAGCATTAAAACTAAATTTCCAACCCAAATGAATGGAAGCATGTAAATTACATGGTAAGTTAGTGAGCCAAACACATACCCGCTTGCAAGTACTGCAATACTTGGAACAACTGAAAGAAACAAAACTTTTTTGGATTTATAATCAATTGAGGATTTAATTAAAAAAGCATTAATTAGAGTCCCAAGAATTAATTGTTGAGTAATTAAAAAAGGAAAAATGAACAAACCTAAAGAATACAAGAAGAGTACTTTAGTTTCATTTGAAACCTTAATCCCAAACAGGTAATTGCTTTTGTATTCAAGTTCTGCCATGAGATAGTTAAAGTTTTTCTTTTAATTAAGCTTTTCGTTAAGAAATAAATTCAAATTAATTAGAAATTTGGGTGATTTCTAGTACTTCAAAAATATAGAAGTACTAGTTCACAAAATCTTTAAGCAATAATTATTCTTCCTTTTGCTTTCGCTTCTTCTGACCCGAATTTTTCAAATATTAAATCTGCGCCAACAGGACAATCTTCTTTACATATCCCTTCAACCATTAATACAACTTGTGCTCCAACTTTTGTGCAACAACCGTCTCCAGATTTTGATTCAACGCTTACAACTACTGAAGAATTTTTTCCTTGCATTTTCATTTTCTTTGCAACAGCCCCTTCAGTTAATTTAGCTATAACACAAACAGCATCCATTCCAACAAATTTTTCAGCTTTTACAACTTTAATTTTTCCTCTTGTATGCGAAGCCGCATTAGTACCATTCATACTTCCAAATGTTAATGAACTCAAACTCATAAAATCACCCTAAAAAATGCTCTTAATTCCTATATTCGGAAAGGCAAATTTCCACAACTACTAATTCCTTTTTGGTTAATAAACCTTGTCCCAATAGAAAGCAAACAAAAGAGAAAAGCTAGCTATAGAAAGCAAACAAGATATTATTGCACTGTCTTTAGACAGTGCACATATTCCGTCTGGTCACAAAGCAAATGAGCGCATTTGCTTGCCTCATAACCCGCAGGTTATTTGGTGGCGGAACAGGACATTTACTTTGGTAAAGTATGTCCCCAAGTTTTCAAAGCCACTTTTAGTTCTGGGCAAGTTTTAGCTTTTTCTTCTACACTAATTTTGTCAAGGTATGCTTCAACAGCTGCTCGCATTGCTACCGCTCCTGCATAACTTCCATTAGGGTGTCCGTGTACTCCCCCACCAAGTTGGATCATAATGTTTGTTCCAACCATCTTGAATATTTGGTCAACTATTCCTGGATGAAGTCCACCAGAAGATACAGGGAATACTGATTTTAGTCCGTACCAGTCTTGTGCTTCGCAATGCATTCTAACATTTGCTTTACTCTTTTTAGCAGTTAAAAGTTCTTGACATTGTAGTACTTCGTCTCTTGGGCTAACAAGTTTTCCAATACTAGTTCCAATGTGTAATTGGTCCACTCCAATTAATCTTGATAATTTTGCTACACATTCCATTGAAAATCCATGATCAGGATTTCTTGTCATTGCGCCGTGCATTGCGCGGTGTGCATGTATTGCAAGTCCTAAGTCTTCACATTCTTCTCTTAGTGAGTTAACTGCAGTCCACCCAGATGCAATTACATCAATCATTACATATTCTCCGCCTTGTTTTTTTACAAATCTTGCTCTGTCCACCATTTCTTCAACTGTTGGAGCGGTAACGTTAATTAAGTAAGATTTTTTTTCACCAGTTACTTTTTCAGCCTTATCTCTTGCTTTTAGAGATTTTTCAACTCTTTTTCTAAATGGATTAAATTTTTGATTAGTTAAATTTTCATCATCTTTTAATAAATCAAGTCCGCCAGTCCAAATATCATACCCTACTTGTACGTGTTCTTCAGTAGTCATTCCTACTTTTGGTTTTGCAACGGATAACATTAGTGGTCTTTTTTCTGCACCAAATATTTTTCTTATTCCTTCAATTCCAAGTTGTGGTCCGCGGTATTTTTTTACCATTGTTTTTGTAAACATTATATCTTGTAGTCGTAAAGCATCAACAGCTTTCATCCCAAATACATTTCCTGCGATTGAAGCAAGTATTTGTCCAGGGTTTTCCATTTCAAAATGATCTTCAGGGTAAGCTACTTTTATCCAATATCCTTCAGAAGCGTGTTCAATACTGTAAACTTTCCCTGCAACTTTTTTTACGTGCGGATATTTTGCCCAAATATCAAGATCAGTCCAAGTCCCTACACTTGATTCGCTGGCAACTGCCCCAAATGCTCTTTCAGGTTTTTCCCAGTCTGGAACTTTTACTTTGAAAGTTGCAATAACATCCTTATTGTTTGGTTTGTACCCCAATTCAACAAAATCTTCATATCCAGCCATTATTCAATCACCAAGTCAAAATTCACACTCCTTGGAGTAGGAAGTTTAGGTATAAATAAGTTTGGTTAGGAATTAGAATTTTTCAACCTACTAATAAGAGTCTCTCAAGCTAACTAGAAAATCATCTGTTAATAATAGACTAAATCCAGTAAACACCACTAAAAGTAATGCTCCAAAAAGGCCCATTAAGAGAAAATCGACTAAGGTGCTTTTTGGAGAAGAACTCATAACAAAAAAAGCAACACCAATAAATATTACAAATATCAAATTAACAATAATAATCACTTTTTTTCGCTTTTGAAAATTTCTTTTTATTGAATCTAAAGAAAACTTCATCCCCCAAATAATCCCGACCCCCATAATAACAAGAAATGCAACTACCGCCAGTGTGTTAAGAGGCATTAAGAAAATATCCCCATTAAAAAAAAAGATTGTAACTAAAGTTAGAACTATTTCAAATAATATTAAAATTATACTAACCTGCTTCCAATTCATAAAAATCATTCAACTAAAAGTAATTCCTTGGCAAGGTTTTTTCCTTGCCAAAGATTTTATTTTTATTGAGGTAACTTTCCGTCTCCAAGTGTTGGTGTTGTTAATGGAGCAGCGGCTTTATAGTAATCTTTTTCAGTGAACCCAAACATTCCTGAAATGAATACATTAGGAACTTGTTTTATTGTTACATTGTATGATTGTACTGCATCAATGTATCTTCCTCTTGCAGTAGTAATTCTGTTTTGTGTTCCTGCCACTTCATCCATTAAAGCAGTGTATTGTTTGTTTGCTTGTAGTGTAGGATAAGCTTCAGTAGTAGCTATCGCACTAACAAAAGTCGCCATGGATTGATTCATTTCATACCCCGCAGCTTCCTTTTCTGCTTGAGTACTAGCACCAAGCCACTTTGTTCTTGCATCAATTACATCTTTAACAAATTTTGTTTCAACGCTTACTGCACTTCCTAAAATAGAAGTTAAATTTGTTATCAAATCCGCTTGTCTTTGGTATTGATTTTCAACTTCACTCCAACTTGATTTTACTGCTTGGTCTTGTACAACCATTCCGTTGTATGACAAAAAAACTATTAGTATTAGAACTAATATTACAATAGGAACTATCACTATTGCCCCTATTCCTGCCCAATTTGTATTCATCTTAATTCCTCCAAATAAAAATATTACTTACTAAATCAAATAAACTAGACTTAAACTTTATTTAAACCAATTCGTTATCTACTTGCTCCTCCGCCCCCAAAGCTTCCTCCTCCAAAAGATCCTCCGCCAGAGTAACCCCCTCCACTAAATCCCCCACTATATCCGCCACCATAACTCGATCCCCCAAGAAGCCCATGTTTGCTTGCAAGTAGGAGCATTATGATTATTGCAGCAAAAGTAAGGTAAAATCCGTAAGGCTGTGGAAAAATTGCCCCTGCAATAAAAAAAATAACCCCGAGAATAAATAAAATTATTGTTGAAACTATCCCTCCAAAAAAAAAAATCTTATTAGCAAACAAAACAATTCATATTATTATTACAAGAATAATACTTAAAATTGCAATAATTATAA
>CAZOCW010000060.1:0-855 GCA_964578405.1 uncultured archaeon
CTTCCAAAATTAATTCCTTGTTTTTTTGCTTCTGCAACTTTCTCTTTTACATTTTGTAAAGGAATTCTAAATTCAGGAATTCCATATGCAAGCATTCCACCAAATTCTTTTAGTTCATCAAAAACAGTTACCTTAAACCCGGAAGAGTTCAAATAATTCGCACACGCCATTCCGGCTGGCCCAGAACCTACAATTGCAACAGTCTTATGCATGAAGAAATTATGAGTAGAAAGTATTTAATTGGTTTAGAAAAGCATATGGATGACATAATTCAACATTGAAAAGGATAAACGTTCTTTTGGCAAAGGGAGAATAAAATAAAACGTCGTTCCTTTTCCAATTTTACTTTCGAACCAGATATCCCCTTTATGTTGTTTAACAATCCCTTTACAAATACTTAAACCAAGTCCAGTTCCGCCATGCGTTCTATTAACCATGCCCTCTGCTTGTGAAAAAGGTTCGAATATTTTAGAATAAAATTCTTCAGGTATTCCACAACCACTATCGCTTACTTTAACTAAAATATTATTTTTCCGCCTCCTTGTTTCCACGGTTATTTGACCAACCTCAGTAAATTTAATTGCATTATCAATCAAATTGGTTATTACTTCAGTAATTCTCTTTTTGTCAACAAAAAGTTTTGGCAAATTCCCATGTTGCACATAAAATAATTTTAACCCTTTTTTTTCAGCTACTGGGGCCAAACCAGTTATTATTGGCTTAATTAATCTTGTTAACTGTGTTTCTTCTAGTTCTAATTTAAACCCTTCAGCTTCAAGTCTCGAGATTTCTAAAATGTCCTCAATTAATCTATTCAATCTATTAATATTTCTTAATATTATATCAAATCCTTTT
>CAZOCW010000060.1:865-5662 GCA_964578405.1 uncultured archaeon
TGAGAGGTGATTGAAAGAAACTTACTATTTAAAATATCTGCTTCCTGTAATTTATTAAAAGATTCTTTTAATTTAGCAACATAATCTTTTTTTTCAGTAATATCCTCTGATATTCCCAATAAATAACGTGGATTAGTATTTTCATCAAGTATGGGAATTTTTTTTGTATGCAAATATTTAAGACCCACCCTAGTATATATTGGTTCTTCAGGAATGTCCAACAGTTTTTTGTTTTTTAAAACCTCCCTATCTTTTTTAATAAAGAAATTTGCTTGGGCATTAGGAAAAAAATCATAATCATTTTTTCCAATCAAATCTTTTCTTTTTACACCCAATAAGTCTTCGCCAGCCTTATTAATTAAATCAAATCTTAGTTCTTTCGCATCTTTAACAAAAATCATGTCAGGAACATTTTCTACAATTGAATTTAAAAATGAAATTCTCTTTTTTACTTCCACTTCAAGATTATTCTTATAAGTATTAAGATTGTCCTCCGCAGTTTTTCTCTCAAAAACTAATGATGCCTGGTATACAAAACTTTCTAAAATTTCTTGATTTATTGGTTTGTCCTCAAGCATGAAAATGGCAGCATTAGCATAAACTTGTTTATTTCTACCAAAATCAATTGCATATACTTTTTTTATCCCAATCATACGCTGTATTATTTCACATAAACTTTTAGGAAAAGTACGAAACATTCCATCATAAAGACCATCTAACTCATGAATAGTCCCAGCATTTGCTTTAATTTCCTCTGCCATTACAGAGAAATCAATAGACATAAGAGAATTCATATTTTTAATTTTAAGCATTTTAACAAGAATATTTTCCACATGTTTATTAAATCCTAAAAGTTGTTTCACAGTTATTCTCTTATTTTCCACATCAATAGAGCCCACAGTAACTATTGATTTTCCTGTAAGTTCCATTAATCTTTTTCCAGTAAATTCATAAACATCTTCACTTGGAAGTAACTCAATAAAATCTTTGGCATTCTTGGAAATTATAGAAAATGTTTTTTCAGCAGTTCTCTTTTCAGTAATGTCTCTAAATGTCCCTACAATATAAGATCTCCCATATAAATGAGTTACTGCTGAAGATACATCTGCAAAAAATATGCTGCCGTCTTTACGCTTTACAGGAATATTTGTTGCAATCATTTTCTTAAAAGTAATTTGATCTTTTAATTGTTTCAAAACAAATGGCAAATCATTTTTTGAATGAATATCAGTTATACTGAGATTTAAAAGTTCTTTTTCAGAATACCCTAACATTGTACACATGGCTTTATTTGCACGAAAAAACTTTTTTGTTTTTATGTCTGCTACCAGAATTCCATCAGAAATTGAATCAAATATTTTATTCAATTTTTCTTCGCCATCTTTTAATTTTTCTTCAGTATTTGCCTTTTTAGAAGCATTTTTTGCACCAATGTTTTTCTTCGACAAATAATTTTCATTTGACATGGATAGCTCCTTATAATCAAAAAACCGTATATACATGGGATTAGGAGTATATATGACTTTTTATTGAACTTTGGTTGACAATAATGTCACTTAAAAATTCAAATACTTTGACAAGGCAATATAATGGATAAAAAAAGTATATTGGAGTCTAACGACCCTGGAGGGAATCGAACCCTCGACCTACTGCTTAGAAGGCAGTCGCCCTATCCACTGGGCTACAGGGTCAATGTGTTATAACAAAATTTGGCTCAAGGGTGTTTTTAAAGTTTGTTATAAGCCATTTTCGCCAATAGTACAGTTCTACAAGGGTTTTGGAAAGATTTTTATTCAAATAAATCCTTCTTTATTGCATGGATAGAAAGATTACTTCAATTGCAATTATAGTAATAGCAATACTAATGATTCTAGCGATACCATTTATTCCAAAAGAATTAACTGATCAATATGGGCTTTGGATTTTCTTAATTCCTGTTGCAGTAATAATAGGCGTATTATTCTTGGCAGTTTTAATAGTAAATAAAAAAAATCATGTAGATATTTTTCAAGAGGACAGACAAAAATTAACTGCTGAACTAAAAGAAGCTGAAAAACAGTTTTTACAACACAAAATTGACAAAGCAACTTTTGATACTATTTCAAGAAAAAATCATACTGAACTAATTAGGATTGAAGCAGAAATTGATTCTCAAAAAAATAAAGATTTATCTAAAGAAGATATGAAAAAAGCTGAGGCTTTATCTGCTGACAAAAGAAAAATATTATTTGATTTACTTGAACAAAAACAAAAGAAGGTTCATCAACTAAAAATTGCAGAGAATACTTTTTATAAAAGAAAAATTGATCAAGATACATTCCAAAAGATTTCTTCAGATATAAAGACAGAAATAATATCTCTTGAAGGACAAATAAAAGCTTTACAAGAGACTGCTGAAATTAATAAAGTTAAAGAACAATTAAAGGAAAGTGCAAAAGAGGTTCTAAAACAAGAAAAAACTTCTAAAGAAAGAACAAAACTTGATTATTGGGAAGAACTTGGCGACGATGTGTTTGAACAAACTATTGGAAAGAATTAGTTTTCAAGAGCTTGATTTAACTTTTGTGCAAACTCTGTTACTTCTTTCATTTTTTTATCATCAAAGTCAAAAATACTTGTAAATGTTATACTTTCTATTGGCTTTAACCCTTTCATTGATAATAAACTCTGCATTTTTTTAATAGCAAGCCCAGGGATAATTCCTGTTGAAAACAAAGCATACTTAACTTGGTTATTTTTCGGGGTTTGTTTTTGAATTTTTCTTAAGTACGCATTAACTAATGGGGCCGAAGTTAACGAACCAACAATTGGAGAACCAATTATTACTAAATCAAAGCCTGTTAAAGGAGAAGAATCTTCAGTTAGTTCAAGTTCTTTTTCAAGTTTGAATTGTTCTTTTAATTCAATTTTTTTCTTGGATTGTAAAAGAACTGTTTTGACTTTGTGTGTTTTAGAAAAATAGGACTCAAGAGCATTTGCTACTTTGTCTTCACTAGCAAGTTTTTCTTTGCTTTGTGAAGAAAAGTAAACAATCAATATCTTTGCCAAACAATGCACCCTTTAGTTAATTGAAAACACAGTTATTTCAAAAATAAGAGTTTTACCTGCAAGTTCGTGATTGAAGTCCACTGTTGCATTTTGATCAGTTACTTTAGTAACAGTTCCAGTTAAACCTGTACTTGTTCCAAGTTGCATTCCAACTTTTAAATTATTAAAATCTGGGAAAGCGTTTTTATCAAAGGACTTTACTAAATTAGGATTAACTTCCCCATATGCTTCTAGTGGAGCTAATTTAACTGTCTTTGATTCGCCAACTTTCATTCCAATTACTGCGCTATCAAATCCTTTAATCATTTGTCCTGCGCCTGCAGTAAATTCAAGCGGGCTTCTTCCAACACTTGTATCAAAAATTGAACCATTTTCTAATCTTCCGGTATAATTAACTGCAATTTGATCTCCTGTTTTTACTACAATAGTTTTATTTGAATCAGTTTTGTTTGAATCATTTACTACTGGAGTTTTATTTGCATCTAGTCCCATTAAACCACTTCCTTGTTGGCTTGGATGCTCTGTGCACCCTAAAAATAATGCAAGAACAACAATACTAACAACAATAATCAAATAATTTAAGTTAACTTTCATTTAGTTCACCTACTAAATTTTCTTCACAAAAGGATTAAAAACGCTCCAACTAGCTTTGGAAAGGACCAACAAATTAAGGTTTTGAAGCACTCAAGTGCAAGTATTGATCTTCTTTCTCTTGAACTTGAATAATTTCAACAAAACCAATTTCATTTAGGATATTTGAAAGAGTTTCTGAGTCATATCCAAAATAATGATGGTCTTCAGGGTAATTTTCAAATCCATAAATTTTATTTAATGCCCATTCTTTCTTTTGACCTTTTTCAGTAATAAATAAATTACAAAAGTAAGCAAGGTTTGGAACAAGTATTTCTAATTTTCCTTTACTTTGTAATACTCTAAACATTTCTTTTAGAGAAAGTAAAGCATCTTTTCTTGGCAAATGCTCAAGGAAAAATCTAGAGAATACTTCTTCAAATTCGCCCTCTTTAAATGGAAGTTTTCTTGCATCCCCAACAACATCTGTTCCAGCTAATTTTCGAATATCAAAGTGTAAGTATCCTTCTTTTGGTTTTGGGCCTGAGCCAATTTCAAGTTTTGTCATTTAAATTCACTGCCTGTAATTTGTTTGTACGCTTCTTTTGGAATTACTCCTGAAGCAACTAATAATTCAATTCGTTTTCTATCTTTAAGAGCTTGCTTTTGCGAGAAAGCTTGTGCAGCAAATGCTTTATATTTTTTGTAACTCTTTGCGCCCCCGATTTGACTTGATTCAATTCCCCTAAATATTTTACCAAATCCACTGTCTTTCATTGGAGCATCGTAAATTTTGTACATGTCGGATTGTTCTTCCATTGCAAATCCTAATGCAAGAGTATGTACTTTTCCCCCAGTAAAAAACTCCACATAATCATGAACTCGCGGATTAGTGCTTGGAGGTTCAAAAAATATTTCTCTTGTCAACCAAGCAGGAATTTTTGCTTTCCTAAATAATGCTAATGCTAAATTACATCTTTCAATACAAGGCATAAGTCCGGTAGTAGAATCATTTGCTAAACTTTGTTCGGCTTTTTTTGAAAAACTTTTTCTAAATTTCATTTTTGCAAAATCAATATCCACTCCGCGCGAAACAGATAAGGGAACTTTCTTTAGAACAAATCTTGCAATCTCATCAGGAATTGAAACAATCCATCAAGCAACATTCTTTACCGAAGA
>CAZOCW010000061.1:0-5648 GCA_964578405.1 uncultured archaeon
AAAATGCTGTTCAGGAGTTTTTCTAAGTTGGTTTATGCAATGGTTTTTGCTCACTTTACAAAGAAGGTTAATTGCTTTTCCGCCAACTTCTTCCACCCAATCTACACTTAAATTATAATCAACAAAGGAAAGCACTTCAATTTTTTCAAGTAAATTGGCTTTCTTCGCCCAAGCGTAAATTTCTTTACAAGTATCCTGCTCCCCTTTTGAAACTCTAGTAGAGGTTATTTCTATTCGATCAACTTTTACTTCAAGTAAGAGCTTTTTTGCTATTGCAAGTTTTTCGGAAGTAGAAAAAGAAACTTCTTCAGTCTGCTCTCCATCACGAAGAGTAGTATCCATTATTTCAACAAACTTAACAGAAGGAGAATTACCATTGAATGGCTAAATCACTTGTTTGTTGCATAATACTAAGGTAAAGCAAAAGGATTATAAAATCAATTTAAGGGATTGTTTCTATGAGTAAAACTATTTTAGTTGTTGGGGCTTCAGCAAACCCTGAAAAATACGGATACAAAATTGTAAAAAATCTAAAAGAACGAGGGCATAATGTTATCCCAATTAATCCTAAGGAAAAAGAAATACTTGGATTAAAGGTTTATTCGAGTGTGAGCGAGTTTGTTAAGCAAAATCCAAAAACTCAAATTAATTGGGTTGATCTTGTTGTTCCTCCGGAAATTGCTTTAAAAATAGTTGAAGAAATTAAATCACTTGGACTTACTAATGTTTGGTTCCAACCCGGAAGCGAATCTGATAAAGCAATTAAGTTTTGCGCTGAAAACAAAATCAACTGCACCCACCACGCGTGCATGATGGTTGATTTTTTAGAATAAGTCTTTTTCAAATCAATCCGTAAAGGATTTATATTGTAACAAATCTACTTTTAGTATGCAAATTAGTCCTGAAGCAGAAGAACTAAACAAAGTAATCAAATCTAATAATCCTATTTTATTTGATTTTCTTTCAGAGCATGGAAAAAATGCTTTCATGCCTAAAGAAGGTATTTTGGCTCAAAGTGCACAGGCTAAAGGAAAAAAGTATAATGCAACTATTGGGATTGCTGCGGAAGATGATGGAACTCCGATGAGATTAAATTGTATTGCAAGTAAAGTGGATCTTAATCCACTTGATGTATTCCCATATTCTTCAAGTGAAGGAAAACAAGAACTAAGAATAGAGTGGAAACAGCAAATGCTTAAAAAAAATCCTTCATTAAAAGCACAAGTTAGTACTCCAATTATTACTACTGCATTAACTCACGGGCTCTCCATGTTTGGAATGCTATTTTTGAATCCAAATGACACTGTTATTACTCATGATTTGTATTGGACTAATTACAAATTAATATTTGGAAATGCTTATGATGCAAAACTAGAGACTTTTAACACTTTCAAAAATGGGGGATTTGATATTAAGGCAATGGAAGAAAAATTAAGTGGAAAAGGAAAGAAAATTCTTTTGCTAAACTTTCCAAATAACCCTTGCGGGTATTCTCCAACAAAAACTGAAGCAAAAGAAATTGTTAGTGCAATAAAAAGATGCGCGGAGAAGGGAAGTAAAATTTTGATTATTCTTGATGATGCATATTTTGGTTTGGCTTATGAAGAAAATGTAGAAAAAGAATCCTTATTTTCTTATTTGGCGGATATTCATGAAAATGTGGTTACTGTTAAAGGAGATGCTGCTACAAAGGAAGATTATGTTTGGGGATTAAGAGTTGGATTTTTAACTTATGGATGGAAAGGCGCAAGCGAAGCGGCATACAAAGCAATTGAGGAAAAAACTGCTGCAGCAATTAGAGCAAATATTTCAATGGGTTCACACGTTTCACAAAGTTTAGTTTTAAGCGCTTTAAAATCACCAACTTATTCTCAAGAAAAGAAAGAGAAATTTGATTTACTTAAAGAAAGATATGATGAAGTGAAAAAAACAATAAATAACGAAAAATACAAAGAATGTTTTACAGCACTACCATATAATTCAGGATATTTTATGTGCATTAAACCAAAAGCTAATGCTGAAAAAGTTAGATTAAAACTTTTAGAGAAATATGATACTGGAGTTATTACTCAAAAGGATTTAATTAGAGTGGCTTTCTCAAGCGTTCAGACTAAATTAATTCCAAAGCTATTTGAAAACATTTACCTTGCTTGCAAGGATTGTCAATAGTACAGCAAAAATGACCCTATAACCAAAATTAATGCCCTATTTAAAGGTTTGGATTAATTAATTAGTGTACGATAGTACAAAAAAACAACAAAATAGATGATTAAAAATGGGTTTCTCAAAATTAAATATAAATCCTAAATTGCTTGAAGGAATCAAGCACATGGGATTTACAAGTCCTACTCCTATTCAGGAGAAATGTATTCCTGAGATTAAAGCAGGTAGAGATTTAGTTGGACAATCACTTACAGGTTCAGGAAAAACTGCTGCATTTGGTTTACCAATCTTAGAAAAAATTGTTCCTGGCGCAGGAGTTCAAGCATTAGTACTTACTCCAACAAGAGAACTTTGTCACCAAGTTAGAGATCACTTAGAACAAATGTCAAAGTTTATGCCAATTAATATTACTAGTATCTTTGGTGGAGTTGGATATTACCAACAAATTGAAGAACTAAAATATGCAGAAATTATTGTTGCAACACCCGGAAGATTACTTGATTTAATTGATAGAAGAAATGTAAATTTGAAAAATATTAAATTTGTTGTTCTTGATGAAGCGGACAAAATGTTTGAAATGGGTTTTGAAGAAGATGTTGACAAAATACTTAGAACTACTCCAAATACTAGACAAACAATAATGTTTAGTGCTACAATGCCAAAAGCTGCTCAAAATATTATAAAAAGATATTTGAAGAATCCTGCTTTAGTTCAAGAAAAACTTCAAGTTGACAAATCTTTACTAAAACAAGTTTTCTATAGTGTTAGAAAGGATGAAAAGTTTTCTTTATTAGTTCATTTGTTAAAAGAAAAAACTCCTGGTCCTGCAATTGTATTTTGTGGAACTAAAAGAGAAGTTGACAAAGTTGCTCAAAACTTAAAGAGAGAAAAAATTCATGCAATGCCAGTTCACGGGGACTTGCGACAAGGAAGAAGACAATTTGCTGTTAATTCTTTTAAAGAAGGAAAAACTGATGTTTTAGTTGCAACGGATGTTGCTGCAAGAGGACTTGACATCAAGGATGTTACTCACGTTTACAATTATGATGTACCAAGAACTCCTGAAGAATACACTCATAGAATTGGTAGAACAGCAAGAGCTGGAAAGAAAGGAGATGCTGTTACTTTCTTATCTGAAAGAGATTATAATAATTTTAATAAAATTGTTAGATTTGGAAAAATGGATATTGTTCAAGAAAAAGTTCCTGAATATGTAAAAGTTGAATACAAAAAAGAAATTGGAAGAGATGGATTTGCTGACGATTATAATGCTGAAAGAGGAGAACGAAGAGGATTCTCACACGGACACGGAAGAGGATTTTCACCATCTAGAAATGATGGAAGATTCGGCGGAACCCGAGGATTCGGCGGAGATCGCGGAAGAGATAGAGGAAGAAGCTTTGGTGGAAGATCAGAAGGAAATTTTGGACCTAGAAGAGAAAGCTCTTTTGGAAATAGAGACGATAGAGCTCCAAGAGAAAGACCCAGTGGGGCCCAGGATACTTACACAGCAAGACCTGCTTATGGCGCTCCAAGGACAGAAGGAAGTTCTTTCCCTAGAAGAGCTGAAGGTTCATTTGGTGGAAATAGACAATCTAGTTACGAAAGAAATGACAATTATCCAAGAAGAGAAAATTCATTTGGAAATAGAGACAATAGAGCCCCAAGAGAAAACTCTTACGGAAATAAACCATCATATGGTGCCCCAAGAAGAGATTTCAATTCAACACCAAGAACTGGATCATTTGCTCCTAGACAAAATAATTATTCTCAAAACAGTTCTCCTAGATATGATACTCCAATGAGACAAGATAATTTCCCAAGACAAGATCCTTATCATGGACAAAAACATCATAGACCTAGTCCAACTTTTAAACCACAAGAAAAAAAAGAAGGAACTCACGAACACAGCACAACCGCAGGAATGGAAAAAACTCCAAGAACTCATGAACCATTATTTGATAATTCACATTATTCTGAAAAGTATACTCCAAAAGAAGATACTGGTCCAAAAGTATTGCCTGAATTAAGAAGAGAAGCTTATATTGATCATCAAAAGAAACACAAAATAGCAACACACCACAAAGCAAGAGCTGGAGAACCAAAACCTTCTCTAAAAAAGAAAAAATATATTCACAAATAGAAACTCTAATTAGTACTAATTTTAATAAATAAATTAATTCTCTAACAAGTAGCTAATTAAATTAAATAATTAAACCCAATTTTTGTACTTAAAAAAAGCAAGTACTCCACCTGTTGCGAGTATTGCAAATAGAAGTACTACAATAAATGCTTGATGAGTTTCTTGTAAAGGTAAATCAATATTCATTCCATAAAAACTAGCAACCATTGTCGGGATACTAATGGCAACCGTGATTAGTGCCAAGAACTTTAATATAGAATTAAAGTTATTTGAAACAAGGGAATTATATGCAGTGATCATGTTTGCAATAATTTCAGAGTAAATTGTTACTAATTGCTGGGCTTCATCCATATCCACACTCAAATCTTCAATTAATTCCTTTTCCTCATCAGTTGCAGAGAAGATTTTTGAAGAAATTACTTTTGAAAGAACTTTTTTGTTCCCAACAATACTTGTCCTAAAATAAACTAATGTTTTTTGCAAAGAAAGCAATAAAATTACCTCTTTGTTTTGAAAAGATTTGTTAATTGAGGATTCTGCAACACTAATCTCATTTTCTGCAACATTAAGTTCACGCATGTAGGAGCGAATCAGTCTTTTTGTAATGTAATTAAAGAATAATGCTTTGTCATCTGTAACTAAGTGTTTTGCGGTACCGGATAATATTTTTTCAATTGCGTTTGCTTCAGCAGAACTAATAGTAAACACATAATTCTTTTTAGGGGAGAAAACTATCCCAAATGGAACTGTTGTTACTGATTGTTCCGAATGAAAAGGCACTTTTAGTACAATTAAGGATAAATTGTGGTCTAAATCTTTTTCTAATCTTGGTAAAGAATCCTCGTCCAAACAATCTTTAATTAAGTAACTTGGCAAATTATATTTTTCTTTTAATTCTTTAATTTCTTCTTCGTTAGGAGAAACTACATTAACCCAACAACCGGGGGCAGGTCGTTTTAATTCAAGAAGTTTTCCCGCACCATTGGCTTTTGCGGATTTTTTATAAATCTTAATCATTAACCTAAAAAGAATGAACAACTTTATATAAGTAATGCAAGGAACAAAATTAATTCCAAAAAGATAATAATTTGCATTAACTCAATAATCCTTCTCCCACCACCAACTATTTTCGATAACAACCCCTAATTTTCATGGCCTTGGAAAGCTTTAATAATCTCAAAGTATTTTAGTTGATACAAAGCAAGTGTTTTACTATGATTGATGCAGGATCTATGTTCGGGTTAATATTTGTACTATTTTTTGGTTTAATGTACATTGCATTTTTTGTTATTTGGATTGTTTTCATGCTAGCAATGCTACTTGGAGTAATACTTTGGATTTT
>CAZOCW010000062.1:0-5564 GCA_964578405.1 uncultured archaeon
TTCGAGTAATTCCATCAAGACAATTTTCTACAGGGGGAGTAATTAGTATTCCTTTTTTTACGAAGAAAATATTTTCTCCAGAGCATTCTGCAACATGCCCATATTTATCTAATAATAATGCATCTTCATATCCTGTATTAATTGCATCCATTTTTGCCATAATACTATTTGCATAATTTCCAGTTACTTTTGCATTAGTTGGCATAGTGTCGCTTGAAGGTCTAAGGAATGGGGAAATTTTAATTCCAACTCCGTTTTCTACTCCTTCTTTTCCTAAGTATGCGCCCCAAGGCCAAACTGCAATTCCAACATCTACTTTTGCTCCAGTAGTGTCAATCCCCATTTTTCCATAACCATAATATGCAAGAGGTCTTATGTAGCATGATTTTACTTCGTTCTCCTTAACCGTTTTTACAGTTGCATCAAATATTTCTTTTTCAGTAAAAGGAATTTTCATTCCAAGTACACTTGCTGAATAAAATAATCTCTTAATGTGTTCTTCAAGTCTAAAAATTGCAGGTCCTTTATCAGTCTCGTAAGCTCTAATTCCTTCAAAAACTCCCCCACCATAGTGAAGAGTGTGTGTCAAAAAATGTGTTGTTGCATCTTTCCAAGCTACCATTTTACCGTTCATCCAAATTAATTTTGTTTCTTCCAAAAAAACCAGCCCCTTAGCGAGTAACAATTTCTGTTCCATAAGCATTTTTAAACGAAATTATTCTACTTTTTCACGCAATTGATTTAATAAGGGAAACAACCTGAATTTAATTATGAAAAATGTAAGTGTAACAATGGATATTTCAGAATTACGCTTAAGGCTTGACCAAATGAATGAAAAAATAATCTCAGGCCTAAAAACTCGGTCAAAGTATACTTGTAATTTGAGTACATTTGATAAAAAATTTGCAGGAAACAAAAGTTGGATTTTGTACAGATTAAAAAAAGAACAAGATATTGATTCCGAATTTGGAAGATTTCTTTACCTAGATCAAGCTCCATTTATTTATACAAAAAAACAATTGTCCAAACCAAAACTTACTCGTAAAGTTGTTTCAAAAGGAATAGAGCCATTACGAATTGATTTGTCAAATGAGATTTTGGAGTTGTATAAAAAAGTTTTAGTTGATCTTTGTCCTGCGGGTGAAAATGAAGAAACATATGGGGAAACAACAAAACTTGATGTAGAAAATATACTTGAAATTAATGAAAGAATTCTTGGTTTAGGTGAACAAGTTGCATATTTCAAAATCAGCCACGAACCAGCTCTATTAGATATTAAATCAAGAGAGGAAATTAAATCAAAACTTTTAGCTCCTGAAAGAGAAAAAGAAGTAATTGAAAAAACATCTTTACTTGCTCAAAAATATGAAATCACAAATAGTGTTGCAGTAAAAGAATTCACTAAAAAAATAATTGATTTAACTACTACTGCTGAAATAGAGTTTATTCTTAAAGCTCAGAAAAATGGGTTTCGAAAAGCGTTCAAAAACAAAACGAATGGATTTTAAACAAGTTTTGAATTTTATTTAGTTATTAATTAAACTAAAAAAATGTGATTTTATGAGTGGAAATACAATTGGAACAATATTCAAAGTAACTAACTGGGGAGAATCCCACGGTAAAGGAATAGGGGTAGTAATTGATGGATGCCCTTCACTTATTGAACTAAATGAAATTGATATTCAAAAAGAACTTGATAGAAGAAAACCTGGCCAAAGTGTATTAACTACTCAAAGAGCTGAAGAGGATAAAGTAGAGATTTTATCCGGAACATTTGAAGGAAAAACAACAGGCACTCCAATTTCACTTGCAATATTCAATAAAGATCAAAAACCAACTGCCTACACAGAACTTCAAAAACTTTACAGACCAAGTCACGCAGATTACACTTACGATGCAAAATATGGTATAAGAGATCCATTTGGGGGCGGAAGAAGTTCAGCTCGTGCAACAGCAGGAAGTGTAGCAGCCGGAGCAATTGCAAAAAAAATTCTTTCAACTTGCGGAATTGAAGTATTAGCTTACGTTAAAAGTGTAAAAAATATTAAATCAGAAATTGATTCAAATAAAGTTACTCTAAAACAAGTTGAATCAAATATGGTAAGATGCCCTGATGAAAAAGCTGCTGGCAAAATGATTAAACTAATTGAAGAAACAAAATCAAAAGGAGACTCAGTTGGAGGAATAATTGAATGTGTAATTAGAAATGTTCCTGCAGGTTTAGGAGAACCACTTTATGATAAACTTTCAGCAGATTTAGCAAAAGCAATGCTTGATATTAATGCAGCTAAAGGCTTTGAAATTGGAGCTGGATTTAGCGCAACAGAACATTTTGGTTCAGAACTAAATGATATTTTCAAAATGCAAAAAGATAAAGTTGTTACAAAAACTAATAACTCTGGTGGAGTTCAAGGTGGAATTTCAAATGGAATGCCAATAATATTTAGAGTGGCATTTAAGCCAACTGCAACAATTATTCAAAAACAAAAAACTTTGAATAAAGACTTACAAGAAGTTGAATTTAGAGGAACTGGAAGACACGATCCATGTGTATTGCCACGAGCTGTTCCAATTGTTGAAGCAATGAGTGCAATTGTACTTTGCGATCATTACTTAAGACAAAGAGCACAAACGCTTGACCAGAAAAAGAAATAATTTCTTTGGGATGATTTCTTGATTAAAGCAATAGTCTTTGATTTTGATGGAACCTTATTCCACACTAATAAACTCGGTCGCAAATTGCTAAAGAAACTGTTAAAATCAAAAAAGATTCCTTTTGATGAAAAAAAGTTCAAATCCTTGCCACATTATAACATGCAGGACAAATTAAAACTAATGTTTCCTCTTACTCAAGAAAAGCTTTTTGCTGAATGGAATAAAGAGTTTGCTGTTGAATTTGTTAAACAAGTAAAACCTTACAAAACAGTTCTTCGAACACTAAAAACTTTACACAAACGTAAAATAAAATTAATAATATTCTCTACAAAATTCTCACACCATTTAATTAACGGATTGAAACGGTTTAAGTTAGAGAAGTGTTTTTGTTCTATTATTGGAAGAGAAGCTGAACCTGCTAAACCTTCCCCTGTTGTACTTAATTCTCTGCTAAAAAAACTCAACCTAGATTTAAGTGAAGTATTCTATGTTGGGGATAGTCAACTTGATGAAATTGCCGCAAATAATGCAAAAATTAGATTTATTTTAATTGATTACGGGGAGAACCAGGAATCAATAAATAAACCTTATGCTAGAATAAATACACTAGCTGAACTATTAGATTTAATGGAGAATGAGAGTTGATGAAAGAAATTATTCCTGCAAAATCAATTAGTGGTACAATTAGTGCCCCCCCTTCAAAAGCTCATACTTTACGAGCAATAATTATTGCTTCACTTGCAAAAGGTAAAACTGTTATTAAAAAAGGATTAATTGCTGAAGATCAAGAGTATGCAATGAAAGCAATGGAGCAATTAGGTGCAAAAATTAAAGTTGATAAATCAAAAAACGAAATTGAAATAATTGGAGTGGATGGTAAACCAACTGTCCCTAATGAAGATATTTTTGTTGGAAATTCAGGGCTTACTATAAGATTTTTAGTTTCAATTGCTGGATTAGCAAAGGGAAAAGAGTATGTTACTATTGATGGAGTAGAACGAATGAGAACAGGTCGTCCAATTCAAGATCTACTTGATGCACTTGGTCCACTTGGAATTGAAGCAGTTTCAATTAATGGAAATGGTTGTCCTCCAATCAAAGTTAAATGTGATTCATTTATTGGAGGTAGTGCTCCACTTGCAGGAGATAAGAGTTCTCAATATTTTTCTTCAATATTAGTTGCAGCACCTTATGCAAAAAAAGATGTTCAAATACAAACAATTGGTCACTTAAGTTCAAAACCCTATATTGATGTTACAATTGCTTCTATGAAAGATTTTGGAGTAAAAGCATCTCACAAAAATTATGAAACATTTTTGGTTAAATCAGGACAAAAATATGTCGGAAGAGTACTTCCAATTGAAGGTGATTATAGTAACGCAGCATATTTCTTCGCTGCTGCAGCAATACTAAATGGAAAAGTTACTGTTAAAGGACTTGATAAAAAATCAAAACAAGGAGACAAATTCTTTATTTTAGCACTTAAGAAAATGGGTTGTAAAGTAACTTGGGCAAAAGATTCTGTTACTCTTGATGCAACAAAAACTTCACTCAAAGGAATTGGGGAAATTGACATGAATGATTACCCCGATATTGTAATGCCAGTTGCAGTTGTAGCTGCTTTTGCAAAAGGAGAAACAAAAATAACAAATATTGAACACTTACGAATAAAAGAATCAGATAGATTAACTGTTACTGTTAATTCTCTAAAACAATTAGGGGCAAATGCAGAAGCTGGACAAGATTACTTAGTAGTAAAAGGAAACTCTGGAGAAGGATTACACGGAGCAGTAATTGACTCTAAAAACGATCATAGAATTGCAATGAGTTTTACTGTAGCTGGATTAAAAGTTGCTGGAATTTCTATTGAAAATGAAAGAGCAGTAGACAAAAGCTTTCCAAACTTTTACGAAGAAATTGAAAAAATAATTAAACGATAAAATTGTTTGGCGCAAGTGTATTTATTCTCTTAAAGGGTTGTTACTATTTATGAAAACTAAAATTATTGCGACAATTGGTCCAGCTTCTAAAGAATATTCTACTTTAAAAAAAATGGTGGATTCTGGACTTGATATTGCAAGGATTAATACTAAATATGGTACTCCTGAAGAGTATGATCTTCTTTTGACACAATTAAAAAAATTAAAATGCAAAGTATTATTTGACATTAAAGGAACTACTTTTTTGTTTTGGCTTAAGAAACGAAAATTTGATTATTTGGCTGTTTCTTTTGCTGAATCTGCTAAACAAATAGAGGCGCTTCGGAAAAAAATTGGATTTAAGGTTAAGATAATTGCTAAAATTGAAACAAAAAAAGGAATCAAAAATGTGGATGAATTAATTAGAGTAAGTGATGGATTAATGATTGCAAGGGGAGATTTAGGCAGAAATGTTCTAGTTGAACGAGTTCCTTTATTTCAAAAAGAAATTATTAAAAAATGCAATGCAAAAAAGAAATTTGTGGTTACAGCTACTGAAATGCTTTTATCAATGACTAAATCCAAAGTTCCTGAAAGAGCTGAAGTGAGTGATGTTGCTAACGCAATCCTTGATGGGTCAGATGCGTTAATGCTCTCTGAAGAAACTGCGATTGGGAAACATCCAGTTCTTGTTGTTAAAATGATGGAACGAATTATTATTGAAACAGAAAAGAATAAGAAAAGACTAAAATCCTAATTGTTTAAGTTCTGCCGGAGTTAAGTTTGTTTTAGAATAAACAAATTTGCATCGCCCGCAAGCAAATATTCCTTGTTTAACTTCTTTGTACTTTGTTGAGTTACAAGCAGGGCAAGTTTTTCGCATAAAATCACTTTTTCTTTTTTATGAAAAAATTGTATATTTCCACTATTATGCATGCTAAAATGTAAGACCAAACAAAGCAAGTGAAAATTAATTGTAAATTAATTAAA
>CAZOCW010000063.1:0-5531 GCA_964578405.1 uncultured archaeon
TTTGTCCGCGTTCTAAGTTTACAGCTCCGGGAGGTTCAACACTTAATTGAATATTTCCTGCAGTAGCATATTCTTTATCAACAGCGAATGCAATTCCTTGCACTGGGAAAGAGGAAATGTTTGTAACAAATAATGGTTGTGCAGCTACAGCCGCTTCAGTTGCACTTCTTTGTGTCATCCATAAAGTTATTTGTGGAGGGTAACTTAGCGCAAATGCAGGATTAATTATTTTTACATTAACTGTTACTGTTTTCTTTAAGTAATTTGAATCATAAACAATTTCATATCCGAGTGTTTGTTCTCTTGCATTTGCTCTGTCAATTAAATTATTAGCAGTAATTGTAAGATTCTTTGTTTCTCCTTGTTGTAAATCAATATCATCAGAGCCAACTATAACATAAGAATCTCCACCCTTTTTCTTTGCTCTTTTTGTTAAGAATACTGCTTGGTCACAATTATTTGTTACTTCAACTATTTCAGAATCATTTGTTCCTGCAGTTCCAAGTAAATTAATTATTACACTTGTTGGATTAATTACTAAACAAGTTGGATCAAGTTTTCTATTGTAAGACATTGTTATTGTAGAACTTACTTTTGTTGAGAATTTTCCTTCAAGTAATCCAGTAATATCAAGTGTAGCCGTTTCTTCAGCAGTGTCATTTGCCCCGCCAGTATAAACAATTGTTATTTGTACACTTTGTTTTTGTCCAGCACTTAAAGCAGGAGGAACAACAGTAGTGATTTTGAATTTTCCAGCATCTGTTGTTGAAACATTTTCACCAACATTTTGTTCGGAAGTAATAGAATTATTTGTTTGAACTGCAATATTTGTTACAGTGAATTCAGAATTGTTTACAAGGTCCCCAGTAAGTATCATTGATTTTTGTCCAAGAGGAATTTTTGCTTCAAAAGTTTCAGGGAAAGTCAAAACAGTTTGTGTTGAAATTAATAGAGGAACTGTTTGAGTAGCATAAGTTGCTAAACTTACTTCCACAGTATAAAGTCCAATACTCAAATCATTTGTTATTCTATAATACCCATTCTTTCCTTTTCCGTCAGTTGATTCTCCAATCATACTTTTTGCAACTTTTCCATCTTTATCAATTATTTTTACAAGTGCATTTTCTACTCCTTTTAATCCTTCATCAGTTACTCTTACTGTGAAATTTTTTCCAGCCATTACTTGTTTTTCAGATAGTTCGACAAGCAATTGTTTTTCTTGTACTACTTTAAATAAAACATCTTTTTTGATTTGGGTTTTCCCAGTAACATCCACATATATTGCTGCAGGCCCAACTTGTGTTCCTTTGAAATAGAATCTTACTTTTTGTTTTCCATCTTTTGTTAATGATGCAGCTGTTGAAGCGGATTTGCTTCCAATTGTAGTGTTTGTATCCTCTCTTACAAAGTTAAAGTTTCCAGTTTGTGTAGAAGTAAAATCAATGTTTGAATCAGAACTTACTTTTACTTGTACGTAATCTGCCTCTGCAGAAGTTAATTCAATTTCAATTCCATATATTTTGTCTTTTAGTGCTTCAAATCCTTCTGCTTTAATGAATGTTTCAGCATCATCAACAAAGTTTGTGCTTATGCAAATATTTCCAGTACATTCAGGCAATGATTCGTATAAAGTCAAATCTTGAGTTAGGGTGTCCGCGTATAATCCCATTTTACTATCAGAGTATTGTTTTATTCCAAGCGTAACGTCTTCTGGAGATCTATAATAATCTCCTTGCACACTTGCCCATGCTCTGTATTTTAATTGTACTTTTCCTTCACTAAAATCTTCAGCTCTAACTTTTACTTTTACAATATTTGTTCCTCTTGGTTGTGAGAGAGTTGCTTCAACCCATTTATTTTTTTCTCCCTGTGCACCGACATTTGCTCTATCTACTACTTCATTTCCAGGAGTTGGAGTTGGAGAGTAAGATTTTGAAAAATTAATTGTTGCATTTTGCATTGATAAATCAAATATTGCGAATTTTTCTGAGTCAGAGAATGCAACATTATCAGCACCCACTCTAAAATATACTCCTCCACTTTGTGCTGCAAGAGGATAAGCTACATTAAATTTTACATAGTAGAATGCTCCCGGAGTAATTCCTTTTACCTCGTCCCCATTTTCATTTTCAAGTCCTGCAAATTCCATTGTTGGAGCAAGTGCATTTGCTTCCTTACTGTAAACTATTACTTCCACGTAATCTTTTCCTTTTACCGTAACATTTTCTGTGAATAAATTTCCATCTTCAGTAGTTACTTGTACTTCAACTACCTCTCTTTGTTCTGAATCAAAGAAAATACTTGAATTAGAAATATTTCCATCGTAAAGAGTTGTTCCATCAAGTGCACTTACTTTTGCAGTTCCGTAAATTGCTTTTCCAAATAAATCTAAAAATTTCATTTCAACTACATTCGGTCTTTTTACCATGTCAATGTAAACTTTCTTTTCAACTTCCCCTACTTTTACCTCTATAGTTGCGCTTCCTTGCATTACATCAGTAGAACCAATTATCGCGAAAGTTTTCCCAGTTTCAACTACAACAGGAACATATCCTGCAAAGCTTGTTGTTAAACCAGTTAATCCTGAAGGGTAGAAATTTCCATCTTTAACTTCAATTAGATTAATACTTACTCCGTTAATATTTACTCCAAATTTATCTAAAGCATAAATATCTAGTCTTGCTGAATTAGAAGCAGTTACTTTTTGTAAAATTACTTTTACTTCTTCAGTAGATTTAATATCAACTAGTTCTCTTCCAGCTAAGTATCCTTCTTTTGAAGCGGTAACAAAAAGTTTTCCATTAGCATCAAGTCCTTCAAATACTGCTCCGCTTATTGTGGAGGTAGATTCAGCATATTTTACTCCATTTTCTCCATAAATTCCAACTGTTGCTCCATCAAGAGCTAATCCTAAGGAAGCATCAACAACACTAACTGTTAATTTTTGTCCACCTTGTGCAAGTACTATACTTAAACTTTTTTCTTTTTCTCTTATTGTTAATCCTGCTCCTTCTTTGTCAGAATCATAAGTCAAATATCCTTTCTTTTCAACTATTACTCTTAGAGATACTCCCGCAGTAACTTCCCCAATTATCATTCCTTGCCTTGTGAAATCACTTATTATTGGCAAATCTTTTGATTTTTCATAAATTTTTACTGTTGCATCATCAATTGATTTTCCAGTTACATCAGTAACTGATAATGCAAGTGTTGCTTTTCCAACGTAAGATTGATTTGAAGGATTAAGTTCGATTGTATTAATTTCTCCTGAGTTAAAAGTAATTGTTTGATTATATTCATTGTATCCTTCTGCGCTAACTTTTAAATTAAATGCAGTTGATGAAGGAACTGATTTAATGTAAACTCCGTTTGTGTCTTCATCAAAACTAAAACTTAAGTCATTTGCGCTTGCAATTAGTGTTGCTCCGCGGATAACTGTTTTTGTTTCAGAATCAAGTACTCTTATTTTTGCTTCAATTCCTGCAACTTCTTTTTGAAATGAAATACTTGGAGCAATTCCTGTCCCAACAGTAAATTCTCTACTTTTTGGTTGATAACCGTCAAGGGTAGCCGAAATAGTTATTTTTTCCCCACTATATAAAGCCCTATTTAGAATTATTTTTTCTCCATCACTTTTTGTCCCTTGGAACAGTACATTATCTTTGTCATCCTTAATAGTCAATCCTACTCCAACTAATGGATTTCCTTCTGAGTCTTTTAGCGAGATACTTAATTCGGAAATATCTCCCCCTCTATAGGTTAAAATTACTGTTAAAAGAATCAAAATAGCTACAACTATTGCTATTGTTACTACAAAACTAGGAACTCCTTTATTTTCAAAGAAATCAGAATAAGCATATACTGGAAGCCCTTTTGCATCCAAAAAGTCAAGTGCGTCAAAGTATTTGTCTTCAGCTTTAGTATATATTTCAGCGAGCTTTTCAGTAATCAACGCTAACCAACACCCAAAAAACACTTCTTAACTATTAATAATTACTGTTGCTTGCTTATTAAACCTTTTTGGTTGGCGGTAAACAAGCAAGAATGGATTAATTTATACTTTTCTTTGTTTTAATTTTTCTATTTCGCTAATTACCCCAGTCCAAAGTTTTATTGTGTCATTTAATTGATTTTTTCTAAGCTCATTTTTAGTAACATTACTCGCTTCCACTGCCGCCCTTTGTCTTTGAGTTGCCTCTCTTAAAAATTGAGGGATTAATCTTGGAGTACGAGTAGCATTTGTTATTACTCTCCCTGCGTATTCCTCTTCTCGTTTTAGTTGTAAAGAAAAACTAGTTTTTAGTAAAGCCTCTCTTGATTTTCTCCCTTTTGAAGTAACTTCCGCTTGTACGTTTTCTAATTTTTTTAGTACTTCTTTCCATTCCCCAAATTCAGCAGTTAATTTTATATCTTGGGGAGAATTTTTTGGGAAATCTAATCTTTTAATTCCAGCCTGTTGCCAATTTTTTTTTGCTTCATTAATTGCATCTGAAATAGTTTTTTTTCCAAGTGAATAACTTTCAAAAAGTTTTTGGGCTGAAGAAGGTTCTTTTTTAACAACAGGAGCAATAACTTTTTTTGTGGCTTCAGTTGCTGCTTGTGCAGTTAATCCTCTTTTTCGTAATATTTAATCCCAAAGTTTTTTTTCCCTTTCTAAACGATCTCTTAAAATTTGTGAATTTGCTTTTGAGTGTTGTTTATCTATTTCAACAATTAATTCAGAAATTTTCGAGGCAATACTTCTTTCAACCATTGGATTAACTATTTGTTCATGACTTACTGTTAAAGCAGCTCTTCGCATATTTTCTGAATTTAACAAAAGAGTGTTCCCACTTTTTTCAGAAGATTGAGCATATATTTGCGAGTTTTTTGCAGCAGCAATTTTATTTGTTCTCTTAATCGGCATAACATCACTTCAACAAAATTTAATTAAATTATTTTTTCCCCATTGCCTAATTAAACCAAAGTACATATACTAAAACAATGTAAATAAACAAAACTAATCTAAACAACACATCATGCGCTAGTTCTACAACTGGACCTGATTGAGTTAGAATAAAATTTACTGTAATTAAAATTCTTGCTAAATTAAAAATTACTCCCGCAACTATTGCAGCCCCTACTCCAATTAATTTTTTCTTTCCACTAACTCCAAAACTTGCAAGTATTGCGCTGATTAAAATTATTATTTCTAAAATCCCCGTGCATAACCAAGAAATTATTATTTGTTTTTCACCTGCAAAGAAAGAATAACATTCCCCAGTTGCATAATCACTAAACCAAGAAAATTCATTACAAGAAATTATAGTTGCATTTTGCGTTTGTACTCCTTGTAAGGAAAGTAAAAATTGAACAGTCCCGCCTGTTGCTGATTTAAAAAATACTTGAGGAACAAATCCAACAATTGCAGTTATAAGTAAATATGAAACTAAAAATCCTAAAACAAAGAAAACAAATTGTTTTTTTTTATCTGACAAAACAGCTTTTTCTTCTCTTGAAAAGAAATCTTTTGCTTTATCAAAAAAAGAAGC
>CAZOCW010000064.1:0-5528 GCA_964578405.1 uncultured archaeon
TACCTGTAGAAGAAGTATATAAACTTAACGTATTCACTAAAAGAAGGGACTTTGAAGTGCGTTATTACTATTCACAAGTAACTGTCAAAACACTCATTCCAGATGCATCTTTTACCGCATTTGCTTGAGAAAAAGATTTGCCATTACAAGCTGTAGGAATTAGAGGACTTGTAAGCGCAAATTGTTTATACGAATTATTTGAAGATAAAGTTGCATCCAAAGCATAAAAGTTCTTGTAAGTTGTAGCTTCACAAACTTCGTGCCCTTCCCCCCAACCGAAAAGAAGTGCGCTAGGAGCAACAAGAGCTGAAGGATTAAGAATAGTTCCTCCGGCAAGATAACAAGATATTTCACCCCTATTAACTGAAATAATTAAGAATGCATTTCCAAGAGTTGCTAATTTTCTATCTTGGAAACCAAGTCTAAGTTGATATGGTTTACCATCAATAGTAACTTGAGGAAAAATAACTGCAGAAGTTTGCCCACCTAAAAGATTCGTCCAAGTAACTGTCGCAGCACCCTTATTTTCCACTGGTGCCTTGGCAGCAGTATCCACAGGCAATGCATTTGTTTTTTGACTTAAATCCTTAATGTCTTTTACATCAGTTGAAGTTAACTGACTTGTTTGAGTAACAATATTAGCATTAACAGTTTTCAAATAAGCAACAATTGAAACCCCTGATTGAATAGTAGTATCAACTTGCCCAGGCATTACTAAAGTAGCAGTTGCAGCAAAAGCAACTCCAATGAAAATAATAAACATTAAAGTTATTCCAATAAACTTTTTATCCATAAATAACATCTACCTTTACCAACTATATAATCTTAACTGAAATTATGGTTTAACCCATTTCCCACTTTTATCAAAATAATACCAATCTCCACTAGGCAAAGTTAATGCAACTTTTGAATATTTGCCAGCATAAATAGTTGAAAGCGCAGAATCATTACTTACAAGAGCAATACTTGATGCATCAGGCAAATCATCTAAAATTTCAACAGCAAATAAAAGTTTTGAAACCGGCATATATTTGTAATTCATCATCAAGAATTTTGAATTTCCTTGATTTTGGAATTTGAAAACATCCCCACCAGATAAAGAAGTGCAGCTTGAAATACTTGGCCCAACTTCAGGAGCATTAACAAATGCAGGAGAAGAACCTTGTGAAACTTTTCTAATAACATCAATATAATCTTGTGACTTTATTATTTCTAAAGCCGAAGTTAAATCTACCCCTAAACCCCCTCCAACGAAAGGACAAAATAAACCTGAATTAATTGAAGAAACACAAGAACCATCTTTCTTTTGTTTTGCAGCAGAAACTAAATCATTAGCCGCATTAAGTTTTGGTTGCAATTCATTCAAAGTAGCACTTGCAGTAAATACTTGATTTTCAACAGAACTATATTGACCAGGAACATACCCTGATTGTAAAGTAGCAATTTCTGTATTCTTTCCTGCAAGAGTTGCTTTTGCAGTTGCAAGAGCTAAATCCAAAGCAAATTTCTGATCTTGTAACTTTGTTTTTTCTTCAGTATTTGAAAGTGTATTTATTTTTGTTTGAAGATCTGCAAGCCCTTGTTCGTATTGCTTAATCAAATCTGCAGTTTTTTGATTTTCAAATTCAAGTTCTTTTGCTTTAGCAGCAGAGAAAATTGTTTGAGCAGTTAACCCATCAACTGAAGCTAATGCTTCATCTCTTTCTTCCAAAGCATCCAAATAATCTTCATAAAGCGCATCATAATCCGCTTCTAATTTAGCAATATCCTCATCAGTAGTATCACATTCTAAAAAATCACTATCAGTTAAAACATATTTATTTCCAATTGGACAAGCAGTGTCTTTAGATGCTGCAATAGCTGAAGGATAATAACAAATTCCTTTTTCAGGATCAATTTCCATGTCTTCTTTACAAACACCAGCTTTGAGATCTGGATCATTTGCATCCAAAGTAACGTTTCCCACACCAGAAGTAGTCCCTAATGGAGAATTAAAAGTTGCTGCCCAAGGGAAAATTAATTTATCAGTTTTACTTGAGTGCAAATTATTAATTACTAAAACCCATTGTGTTTTTCCATTCACCACAATTTCTTTGAAAAATAATTTTTGAGAATCTTCTTTAGTATCTGATGAAGAAACCTTAGCCCCGCTAGACTCAGTTATTGTGTGAACTGAATTTTTCTTATAATAATACATATTCCATTTTTCTGTAGAACTGTAATTAAGTCCATTAAGTTTTTGAACATCAGAATCATTAATCTTGAAAACAACATACCCACTATTTGCACTTGATGCAACTGTTGTAACATCCCCCGCAACATTGTAAGTGAACTCTTGAATTATTGGGAGCCCTTCAGTCATTACACCAATTGCCAATGGTTCTTTTTCAAATTGCTTAAAATCTCCAATTATGTTGCTTTGAATTTTCTTTTCAACTACTGCATTAATTGCAGGATTAATAATCATCGAACCAAATGCTAAACCAACAGTACCAAGAACTAAATCTCTTGCACCTCCCAATCTGCCTGACCAAGTGTCAGACCGGAAAATATTCATAAATCCATTTGCTGGCATTTTGAAAGCATCAATGAAACCATTGCCCGCACCTTTAAGAGCGCTTTCATTTTGAACAACTTGAGTTCTAAAGTTTTCCAAATCTTTTAAAGTTTCAGGTTGTATACTTCCACCAGGAGGACTAGTAAACTGAGGATAAAACACATCATTACAATAATCTAATTTTGAGTCTGCATTCTTTCCCACTAAAGCACATTTTCTGCCAGCCAAATAATTTTGAGTTTGAGTATGAGCAATAGCAGCAATTGCAGGGTTAAGCATTACAGAAACATTCATAACATACTTTTTCCCAGCAACAAGATTTTTAGTAAATGATTCTTTAGTCCAATCACAATCAAATCGAGTAGGCCACTTCTGTCCAGGATTACTTGATTTCCAATCCGAAAATTCTTGCAATCGCTTTACATAATCAGTGGATGTACTAGTTACGCCAGTAGGCATACAAATATCATTTGAAACTACTTTTCCAGTTTCATCAAACACAGTATAAGTTACATAATAAACAGGGGCTGGATCTTTATCCATCAACTCAGATTCATATTGCCCTGAAACGAAAGAAAGGGAACTTAAAAATTTAGAATACCATCCTGCAAATGTACTTGAAGAGTTTAATGAAGTTAAAACATCCTTTCTGTAATTAATGTTACTTGCCATATTTGGTTGGATGATCAAATAACTTGGCCAATCCTTTTCGGGAATAATTTTTCCATTGTCATTACCAAGGAAATTAATGTAAAAAGTATCATAATTAACCCCACTAAAAACCGGACCAATTACTTTTGAACCTTTTGGAATTTCAACAGTTGCCCCATCTTTCAATTTATCAACATCTGAAAACACAATGTATTCTTTTAAAATATTTGCAACTTCAGCAGCAATTGCAACTTTAAACGCAGCACCTAACACAGTCCCTGCATGAGGTATTTTCAGGATTGTTCTTGCAGGCCAAGTAGTTACATTCCAAGTTTTTATCCACCAACTACGCAAAGTAATTTTGAATTGTGTTGGAGGAGTAGAAACTATATTTGTTACTTGTAAAATATAAGTATTATTTTGTAAAACATAAACTCTTCCGCCAATTCTTACTTGTGCAGGAGGACTTGCAGGAGGATTTCCACTAAAAACATAAATATCTCCTTGTTTAATTAAATTAATTTGAGTATTATTTACAGTTAGATTAACCATGTCCCCAGTTCGTGCTAAATCAAGTTCTAAATCTCCGTTAAGAACTAATTTCTGACTTTGACCTTGAGTCTGTGAAGTGGATCCACCAGTTGAAGTAGTAGTACTTGCATCAGTAACAGTAGTATTAACTGTTCCGCCACTACTTGTACCCGTACCAGTAGCAGTCCCAGTCCCTGTCGCAGTGCCTGCACCAGTTCCGCCAGTACCTCCACCAACAGTTACATCTCCTTTAATACCAGTTATTTCTCCACTATTTCCAGTCACATTACCTTGAACTCCAACTGCATTTGCAGTAGCCAAAGGACCAGCGCCAGGGCCTTCTAAAACTAATCTTCCACCATTTTGAATGGTCTTCAATACTTCTGGAGAAAAAGGCTCCCCTGAACCAACAGAAGCTCTTGCTTCTGCACTTGCGGCTAATCTTGCATTTATTCCTTCTTGAGTTACACTAACAACACTTCCTGAAGAAGGAGTTGGTTTAACTCTAAATTGAACTAGTGATTCACTTGGGTTTTGAGAACCAGGAACTTTAGTAAGAGTAACTTCAAACTTAGGATCAATTAATTTCCAATATTCTTTTAGAGTAGTATCAGAAGCATTAGCCCATCCACCAGTTGGTGCTTTTAGGCCCAATTGTTTAGCTGCTTGCGGAACTAAATCTCTTAAAATAGGATTATCAGTTTGAGAAGCTGAGTTATATACTTTACCAACAGTAATATCAAAATCAACTACTTTTTCAGGACTAATTGAACTTGGAATTTTAGGGGCACGAGGAGATTTTATTTTTGTACTTGCTGAAGCACCAACTTTAGTAGCATTTCTTGCTAATTGAGTAGCAGATTGAGCAGAATATTCCTGAGAAGTAATTCCCGAATAACCGTCTTTTATTCTTAAATAATAATCTGAACTTGGTTGAGCTGGATTTTGCCCAACTCTATAATTATTTGGAACTGAAACTACTTCATAGATTGAACCTAACTTTTTTAATGCAGCCAGTGAATCAGTATTCGAAAAAGTCTCAAGACCAGAATTTACGTGCAATTGTTTTGCAGCAAGAAGTAAATCTGCTTGACTTGGACTACCCCCAAAATCAAAAGTCCCAACTTTTTGTTGAACAACCATTGTTCCAGCAAAGCAAAACTGCAAGAGCAATACAACAAAGAGGGCAGTTATAAAAAATAATTTAGAATTCATGCACCCACCTTACATTGAGCATTAATTTCATCAATAGTTGTACTAACATCTTCATAAGCTTGATATTCAGAAGGCAAATCTATTAATAACGGCTCTGCAGATAGATCATAATCTAACTTAAATTGATCTACCTTAGAAGACAAATCAAAAACATCCAAGTATAGTAAGAACATTTGCTTGTTTAAATCATTAAGCGAAGAAAGATTTTGACAATCAGCAACTTTTAATGTTGAAGCAATTTTAGTATAAACTGTTTCAGTTTTATACCCAAAGTCAATTGCACTAATGTAAATATTTGAAATTGCTTTTAGTTGATTTGAATCATATGGAGTGTAAGAAGACAAATTTGAAGAAAAAGAAACTAAATCACTTCTAGTCTTATCAAGATTAGCTTTTTTTTCAACCCAAACAACATTATTTGATTCATCAGTTGACACTATATTCAATATTTGAACGTTACTTAAGTTAACATCATTTTTCTGAAAAAGACCTAACATTTCCCCATAGCCTTGCTCAAGAGTCTTTGTTTGTGAAAGAAAAGGAATTTGCGGTTTAACAACAAGAACAACTGCCA
>CAZOCW010000065.1:0-5496 GCA_964578405.1 uncultured archaeon
AATACAATTTACTCAAAACCTTTTTCAGTTTGTAATTTGAGTTCAAATACAATTTCTCTCACTTGGGCAAAAGATGGAAATGGATCCGTTGACAATAATGCAGGGAATTGGTTTTCTCTTCCAAGTATCCCAACTTTAAATTCCTCTTCTTGTAGTAATTTTTCTTTAGCAATTAGTGTTCCTGCCGGAGTTAGTGTTGGAGAGCATGATGCAAATATTTCGGTTACCTCTGATGGGAATACTTTTGTTTCAAATTTAGTCATAAATGTGACAAGTTAAACCGGTTTTGTTTCGCAGAAAGAACTCTTTTTAACCCTAAATTCCTAATATATGACAGAAAAAAAGGGGTTATTTTTGGTGAATTTTCGTCCTTCCAGTAGAGCTCAATCAGCTGTGGAAACAATAATTGTTCTTGCCATTGGATTATTTATTTTAACTTACTTAACAGCAATAGTTTACAATCAAGTAGAGAATTCTACTATTTCTCAACACGTTGAACAAGGAAGAGTGGTAGCCCAATCTCTTGCTAATGCAGTTAATGATGCTTACTTTTTAGGTCCTGGAACAGTAAAAAATTTAGCAATTAATTTACCTGAAGGGGTAGATTTTAGTAAATCTTCAATTGAGGGTAGAGAAATTATTCTAAATATTAGTGGGAGAGAAATAATTGTTCCTACAAAAGTTGATGTTAGAGGAGTTTGGCCTAGTGAAGGACAAGGAGTTTTTGTTATAACCGTGTTTAATGATTTTGTTGCAATATCCTCTCAACCATTATTATTTTCTCCAGCTCAAATAAATAGAGAAATGTTACAAGGAACTTCTTTTGATTCAAATTTAATTATAACAAGCGTTAGTACGGATACTAGTTCTTATGGATTTAATATTTCTTTAAATTCAACAGGAGTAACTGCTACTACTACAAGTACTTCTCCATTAATTATTGCTTCTGGCGGGGAAATAGTAATGCCTCTTCACATTAGTTGTCCTTCTGATTCTTATGGTTCTTACTCTGGTGCAATTAATTTTTACCCTTCAGATTTAAGTGATGCGAATTTATCCGTTCCATTAAACATTACTTGTTCTCCCTCGCAATCCTCACTAGTAATTCTACCATCAAGAAAAACTTTCTCAGTACTTGGTTCTACTACTTCAAATCAAAGTTTGTTAATTTGTAATAATTCAAGTAACTCTTATGTGATTAATTCTCCAACTATAACTGGGGTAATTTCTTCATATGCTTTTACTTCTTTTTCTGGAACCTTACTTGCAAACACTTGTGCGGATTTAAATTTATTAGTAAAAGCTCCAGCGTATGGTTCAGTAAATAATTATGAAGGAACAATTAGTGCAACAGTTGGAGATTTTACTGCAAGTGCAGATTTGAACATGATTGTTACTTCCGGTGCTCAAAGTTTTTATTCTTTTTTTTCAGTAGCGCAAAATAACATAAACCAAAACAATAATTCTAGTTTGTACGTTTACAAAAATACTGATCTTAATGCATACTTAGCAACTGGGGAACTAGATTGGAATACTTCTGATGTTGGAAGAGAAGCATACTTTGATGGGCGAGAAAGTTATTTTGATGGAAATGAAAGTTATTTTGATGGGAATGAATTACAAACCACGAGTACACTTTGGGATTCAAGTTTAGTTGGGCTTTGGCATTTTAATGATAAGAATGCTCAAGGATGGATATTAAATTCAGCAACAAATATAAGAGACGGAAACCTAATCGGCGGAGCAGATACAAATGCTACAGGACTTTGGGGGACAAGTGCAATAAATTTTAATGGGAGTAGTCAGTATGTGAGTGTTCCCAACAACTCTTCTTTTAATTTGGCATATCCCTATTCTGTATCTGCTTGGATAAAAACAACATCAACAAGTGAAGCAATTTTTTCAAAAATGAATACAAGTGATACAACAGACAACCAACCAAACGGATGGTATTTAGGGGTTTATCAGAATAAACCATGGTTTTATAGACGAGCAGTTCAAAATGTTAATGATGCCAATCCATCGCTACAAGGTTCAAAAATAGTTAATGATGGTGCTTGGCATCACGTTGTATTAACTTTGAGTGGTACGACTGGCACATTTTATGTTGACGGGGTGCTGGATACATCAGGGACAGTAAGCGCAACAAATGTATCTTTGACAGCCCCTGAATATATTGGAATGCTTTGGAATGGTGCTCAAGGTAATATCTTCTTCTTCAACGGCTCCATAGAGGATATTTCTATTTGGTCTAGAGATTTATCTGCAACAGAAGTTTCTTCGCTTTATTCTTCTCAAGCGGGAAAATTTATTAGGCCAAATTTGTTGGGTTTGTGGCATTTGAATGATAAAAATTCTGAAGGATTTGTTTTGAATTCTGCAACTAACATGAGAGACGGAAATTTAGTTGGTGGGGCTGATGTTAATGCTTCAGGTTTGTGGGATACTAACGCAGCTTATTTTAATGGAACTACAAGTGATATAAATTTGGGTTTGCGTTCTGACTTAAATCTAACAAATGCAATGACTATCTCTCAATGGTTCAAGAAAAGTGGTTCTTGCAATTCACTTGGAGAAGCAATATTTCAAAGAAATAATCGTGAACTAGATATTCGTTCATACGGTTCTGGTTTGGATGGTCGTTGTTATCTTACTTTTTATACTTTCAAAGGTAATGCAACTAATTACAAAAAATGGTATTATACAAAAGATTTGAATGATGGGGCTTGGCATTCATTTATAGTTTCTTACTTGAGTCCAACTCCGGTTATTTATCTTGATGGGGTAAGTGTTACATTGAGTTCTGATGTTATTGGTACTGGGGACGGTACTATAGTTGGAACTAATGTGTTTAATAGTATTGGTTCCTCTGCAGGGGTAAGTGCCGGATTTAATGGTTTACTTGATGAAGTTGCATTTTGGAATCGTTCTCTTTCTGCTTCAGAAATTTCTTCTATTTATTCTTCTCAAGTTGGAAAATATGTTAAACCTAATTTGGTTGGTTTGTGGCATTTGAATGATAAGAATTCTTCTGGATATGTTTTGAATTCTGCTACTAATGTTCGTGATGGAAATTTAGTGGGTGGGGCGGATACGAATGCGGTTGGTTTGTGGGATACGAATGCTGGTTGGTTTAACGGAACAAGTGGGTGTGTGACGATTCCTGCTTATGTTTCTTCTTCTAATGGACAAAAATTATCTGCTTTTGCGTGGGTAAAAGCAAATACGGACCAAATAAATGCCCAGATTCTTAGTCAGTATGACTCAGTAACTCCACATAGGGCTTGGCAAATTGGTACGGATAGTTCTTCAGGAAATAAGATACGTGTATTTATTACTTCGGACGGTTCAGCTACGTTGTACAAAAATTATGTTTCTTCAAATTCAATTTTGACAAATGCTTGGCATTATGTTGGCTTTACTTGGGATGCAGGGACATTAAAACTATACATAGATGGAATTGAAGAAAATGTCACAAAAACTATGGATGGGTCTTTTACAGCAATTACTGATTTTAATGCATTAATTCAAATTTCAAGCAGGCAAAATACTGCAGCATATTTTAATGGGTTAATTGAAGAACCTGCAATTTGGAATAGAGTATTATCAGCATCTGAAATTTCTTCAATTTATTATTCACAAATTGGAAAGTTTTCTAAGCCAAACTTAATTGCGTTGTGGGATTTGAATGGTAATGCATTTGATTCAAGTGGGAATAGGAACAATGGGACTTATGCAGATAATAATTATTCTTCTGGGTTGTGGGATTCTCAAGCTGCACAATTTGATGGGACTGATTCTTATGTTGATATCCCAAATACAGTTATTCCTAGCGCTAGTGATTTTACAATTTCTACTTGGATTAATAGTTATAATGCAAGTAAGTATCAGCACATTATTCAATCTTATCGTGATGTTTCGGGTGATGGAAGATTTACTCACAATATTAATGCAAATGCAATTCAATTATTTTATGGACACACTTCAGGAAATACGCTATTGAGTTTTACAGGAATCAGTTCAAATAAATGGTATTTTACTACAGTTACACGAAGTGGAAATACTTTGAGTTTGTATGTTAATGGGGTTTTTGTTTCGTCAGGAGTAATGTCAAATTCAACAATTCTTGTCGAAAATCAAGCAATAGGTAATGCACCTTCAGATAGTTCCTATGCTTCAAGAAACTTTTTTGGAAAAATAGAAAAAGTATCAGTTTGGAATCGTGCTCTTTCTGCAACTGAAGTAAATAATATTTATATTTCTCAAAAAGGAAATTGGGTTGATCAAAACTTAGTTGCTTATTATAAATTTAACGAAAAAAGTGGAACAACTGTCTTTGATTCTGCAAGAGGATTTAATGGAACTTTGTATAATAGTGCGGATGTACTTTCGGGTGGTTTGTGGGATAATAATTTGCTTAAAGTAAATGGGAGTTCACAATATGTTGATCTCGGATCAACTATTCCTATAATTAATCAAAGTGCAATTACTGTAACTGCTTGGTTTAATGCTAAGACTCTAACTGCAGGGACAAATGGTTGGTCGCCAATATTTTCAAAACGACAAAGTGATTCTGCGTATTTGCCAACTATTGAATTAGTCTTGGGTGATTCTGATGCAAGTTTATACCCTGATCAATTGTTAGCAAGAGTTAACACTGGTGTTGATGCTTATGCATACACTGCGCGTATTCTAAAACCCGGTAATTGGTATCATGTTGTAATGTGGTATGATGGGTCTGGAGCAACAAATGCGGACAAACTTAAATTGTATTTAAATGGTTCACAGTTGCCTTTAACATTTAGCGGAACAATTCCTTCAACTACTTCAAATCCTGCAGGAAATATTAGACTTGGGGGAATGCTTTTTTCTGCACAACAAAGATACTTTAATGGTTCAATTGATGAAGTGAAATTTTATAATCGTGCACTTTCTTATTCAGAAATTCAATCAGATTACAATCGTTTCCTTTCTGCTAAAGTAGTTGATTCAAATATTATTGATGCCGCTGCAACAACAGATTGGAATAATATTAAAATCAATCACGATATTGGTTATTCTTTTGGAAAAGAAATAGAAGATTGGAATAAATTAAAATTAATGGGGACAAATGAACTTGGATCAAACTCGAATGCAAGTTATTTATTTGATTCTAATTTAATTGCTTTGTATCACTTGAATGACAAGAATGCGTCAGGGTATGTTTTAAATTCTGCTACTGGAAGTAGAGATACTAGTTTGAGTGGGGGCGTTGATGTTACTGCTAGTGGTTTGTGGGACACTAATGCTGGAATTTTTGGGGGGACAAACGGGTACATGGATTCAAATGTGCAATTCTCGACAGTTACTAAATTCTCAATTTCCGCTTGGGTGAAAAGTAATGCGGGGGCATTAAACAAAGGGGTTGCTGGTTGGTGGGATGGGACTAATGGAATATTTCTTCAAAGCAAATATGATTCTGGAGATGGTTTACTTTTTGTAGCGGGCAGCAATACT
>CAZOCW010000066.1:0-5446 GCA_964578405.1 uncultured archaeon
TGTAAAAAAAGTGGATAAGAAAACTAGAATTCTAAAAAAACCAGTTCCATTTAATACAACTGAGTTTTTGCGAGCTGCTACAGGAATTGGTTTTGCTGCCGGGAGAGCAATGGATGTTGCAGAGCACTTATACCAAAAAGGATATACTTCCTATCCAAGGACTGATAATTCTACTTATCCTGACAGTTTGGATTTAAAAGAAATTTTAAATAAATTAGTTTCAGTTAAAGCTCTTACTAGTGATGTACTCAAAATTTTGGCATTAAAAGAAATAGTTCCTTCTGCCGGAAAATTAACAAAAGATCATCCTCCAATTTATCCTGTTACTCCTGTTCAAAAAGAAATGTTAACTCTTGAAGAGTGGAAGATTTACGAACTTATTTGTAGAAGATTTTTAGCCACTCTTGCAGAGGATGCTAAAACAGAAAATACAAGTGCTCTACTTGATGCAGAGGGAGAACCTTACATTGCAAAGGGGCAGATTATTCTTCACGCAGGATGGAAAGAAGTTTATCCTTATAGTGAATTAAATGAAACTATCTTACCAAAACTTGAAGAAGGGAATGAAGTTAAAATAAATAAACTTGATATGGCTGAAAAAGAAACTCAGCCCCCTGGAAGATATAGTCAGGGATCTTTAATCAAATTAATGGAAGATAATAATTTGGGGACAAAATCAACTCGTCCATCTATTATTCAAAAACTTTATTCGCGAAATTATATTTCGGGGAATAAAAGTATTGAGCCAAGTAAAGTTGCATTTTCAGTAATTGATACTTTGGAAAAACATTGTGAAACTGTGACTAAACCAGAAATGACAGCAGAAATTGAAAAAGAAATGGATGAAATTGCTGCGGGTAATAAAGGGCAAAGAGTGGTTGTTGATAAATCTTGTAATGATTTAAGAAAAGTAATGGATTTGTTATTCAAGAATAAAGAAAGTGTTGCGCTTGAACTTAGAATGGCGCTTAAGCATAGTGAAATAATAAGTAAGTGTACTTGTGGATCAAATTTAGTTGTGAGACATGGGAAAACTGGTAAACGATTTGCTGGTTGTGCAGCATATCCTAGTTGTACAGTTACTTTTGCTCTCCCTCAAAAAGGTGCTATTACTCCGCTCAATGAGTATTGTGTTGAGTGTAAAGCTCCAACAATTCAAGTAAAAAATGGAAAATTTAGTTACAAAATGTGTTTGAATATGACTTGTGTTTCAAAGAAAGATTGGACGAAAAAAGAACCTAAAGTAAAAAAAGAACCAAAGCCAAAAGTTGCTAAAGCGAAAGTTGAAAAGCCGTCTGTTGGTAATTCAATTAAAGTAAATGAAGTGAAATAATGGTTGTGCATAAATTTTTAGATAAATTTTCAACACTTCGTGAAGCAATTGTTTTGTTAATTAAACATCCAGTTCTATTTTTGCCAAAACTTTTAATTGCAATAATCTATGGGTATAGTACTCTGATTAGTATTTCTTTAGTTCAACAAATGGTTATACTTTATACTACTGCTCAAGGGCAAGTTGACATTAGTATTTTACAAGACTTTTTCATGTCAGCAATATTTTTGCTAGTTTTAACAGTTATTTCATTTTTTGTTGATTTGATATTTTCTGGATTTTACCCAATACTAGTAAATCATGCATTGAAAGGTAAAATTAATTTCTCAAAAGCATTTGGTGAGTTCAAACCAAGAATTATTCCTCTTCTAATAAGCGGAATATTAATTTGGCTTTTGATAACCTTAGTTTCTGTAATTGAAGCAATCATTCTTTTGAACTTTAATTTTAGTGAACTTTCACTCGTAATGTCATTTATTGTTTCTTTCTTGTTTATTTTCTTGTTTTACTTTTTGTATCCAATTATTACTTTCAAACACAAAGGAATTTGGGCTAATTTTTTAGAGAATTTTAAAGAGTCTCTTTCAAACAAAAAAACAGTTTTCTTTTATTCATTAATTCCTTTCTCAGTGTCAATAATCAAATTTGTGATTGCTTTCTTCTCAAGTGATTCTGCTGTGTTAGTTATATTTTGGATTTTGACTATTTTGACTGCTATTGTTTACTCTATTCACGTGGTAGTAAATCAATTACTGTTTCTTAAGACTCAAAAGAAGAACAAGTCTGTTTAATCTGGTTAACATTCAATAAAAAAACACTTTTTTTAAACTCAAAAATCAGATTAATTAAATATTTTTTAGAACGAAGGGGTGGAATTAGAAATAGTCTTCAAATCCGTTTAAAGCCTGGTGAGCCTACCCCATCATTCTATCCAAAAACTTTTTTTCACAACTCTCTATCACATCCCTCCTTAAAACAAACTTACTAATAGCATTAGCATCCTCTCGCCTTAATAAGGACTAATTGAACTTTGGTGTAACAAAAAATACATTTAAATACTATTTAGTGTAAAATTTATCTGGTCAAGGGGCAGTTTAATGCAATTGACGAATGAATTTTGGATAGTTAAGGAGTGATTATTGTGGCTCAGAAAATGAAAGTAGATGATGAAATAAGACTGGATATACTAAAAGCCCTTCTTGAGAAGAGCTGTACTCAGCCTAATGTTAGAAGAATTAAAACAAAAACGGGATTTCACTTAGCTACAATTAAGAGTTCTCTTGATTTTTTACAAAAAGAAGGGGTTCTAACAGGGTATGGTCCAAAAATTGCTTTTTGGAAACTTGGCTATAAACTTGAATGTATTGAACTTTTACAATTAGATTTTTCTAAAAGAGATTTAATTGAAAAATACATGGATGTTGTAAAACACGATCCGCACGTTTTCAATTTGAATTCAGTAATGGGTTCAGGAAACTTTAATGTAATTAGTATGCAATTTTATGAGGATGTTGAATCATACCACAAGAACTTGCAAGAAAATTATGTGAAAAAGATTCCTAACTATTATGAAGTTGTTAAAGATAGACAAGTGTTTTACTTAACAGAACCAACTTTCAAAAGAGGTTCAAGAACAGATTCAATAGTTGATTTAATGAGAAAGAGAGCTGCACTGGATTAACGGTGCGCTTTTTCTTTAATTTTTTTCTTGAAGTGATTAAGCGTGGAAATAGAGTTTGATTTATCAAAAAGCATTGAAGATAATGCTGCAAAATACTTTGAAGATGCTAAAGAAGCAAAGACCCGAATTGCTGGATTAAAAAAAGCTATTGCGATTGGGGCAATAAAGCAAAAAGAACGAGATTTGCAAGCGGCAGAAAAAGCAAAGTCAAAAATATTATTAAAAGAAAAAGTTGATAGAAAGAAAAAATGGTACGAAGCATTTAGATGGTTCTTCTCAAGCGATAATTTGCTTGTTGTTGGTGGAAAGGATGCAATTAGTAATGAACAAATTGTGAAAAATAGAATGAAAAAGAATGATGTTTATTTTCACGCAGAAGTTTTTGGTGCCCCTCATTGTATTATTGTTGCTCCTGAAGACCTAAAAGGAAAAGAGTTTGTTCCTCCAGAATCTTCGATGAATGAAGCCGCAATGTTTGCAGTTACTTTTTCAAAAGCTTGGGAAGAGAGTAGACCACAAGCAGATGCGTATTCAGTAAGACCTGAACAAGTTTCAAAGAGTGCAAAATCCGGAGAATCAATGGGCACTGGAGCATTTATGATTTATGGTGAACGTAATTGGTTCAAAAAAACTCCACTTGCTTGTTCGGTTGGTTTTTTTAATCGAGAAAAAATATTAATGTGTGCTCCTCCATTGGCAGTAAAAAAACATTGTAACTTTTCAATTGAATTAAAACAAGGTTCTCAAAGTAAAGAAAAAACAGCTAAAGAATTAAAAGAAATATTTGAGAAAAAAGGATTTGTTTTCTCAATTGATGAGTTCATTACTGTTCTTCCAAATGGAAATTTTAAAAGCTTAGTAAATTAATTTAGTTTTTTTATTTATGGATTTTTTTGAGCAATTTGTGTACGATTTAGTTTCACTATATATCCCAAAAGAAAGTGCTTGGAATAGTGCTTTATCCTTTTTTATTTATGATAGCATTAAAGTAATGGTTTTGTTACTTGTTGTAGTTTTTTTAGTTTCAGTTTTAAGAACGTTTATTACTCAAAAGAAAGTAAAAGCACTTCTCTCAGGTAAAAGAGAGGGGGTTGGAAACTTTTTAGCAGCGCTCCTTGGAATTCCTACTCCTTTTTGCAGTTGTTCAGCTGTTCCGTTATTTATTGGTTTTTTAGAATCTGGAATTCCCTTAGGGATAACTTTTTCTTTCTTAATTGCTTCTCCAATGATTAATGAAGTGGCAATTGCTTTGCTTTTTGGTTTATTTGGTTGGCAAATAACTCTTTTGTACATTATTTCAGGGTTAGTTGTTGCTGTTGTGTCAGGAATAATTATTGGAAGACTTCATCTTGAGGATCAAGTTGAAGAATTCGTATTCAAGCAAAAGAAAAGAAAAGAGTTGTTCAAGGGCGCTTCCTGGAATGAAAGATTTGTTTTTGGTTTTGATGAAACAAAAAGAATTTTTTCTAAAGTTTGGATGTTTATTATTTTGGGAATTGCTCTTGGGGCGTTTATTCACGGTTTTGTTCCAGTGGATTTTCTTGCAAGTGTTGCTGGAAAAGAAAACTTACTTGCAGTTCCAATTGCTGTGTTAATTGGGATTCCGCTTTATTCAAATGCAGCCGGAACTATTCCAATTGTTCAAGCATTAATGGCTAAAGGAGTATCTTTAGGCACCGCTCTTGCTTTTATGATGAGTGTTACTGCGTTATCTTTGCCTGAGTTAATTATTCTACGAAGAGTACTAAAACCAAAATTGCTTGGGATATTTGTTTTGATTTTGGCAGTTTCAATTACAATTACTGGAATAATATTTAACTTGCTTATCTGATTTCTGCGCTTGTTCGCTATACCTTTTTAATCCTTTTTCAGATGAATACTGAATAGAGGGTTGTATTTCTTGCTTGGACGGCAGGAGATAGAAGTGTTTTTGGTGTTAGTATGCCTAATGTAAACGAAAAACCGGATGAAAAGAAGCCTGAAATAGTTCTGCAGGTTCAAGACCCTGATCCAACCCACGTTGGTAGAAATATTGTTACACTTGACAAAGAAACTAAAACTTTACTAAATATTACTTCTGGAGATACTGTTCAAATTGAAGGAACAAAAAAAACTGCTGCAATTGTTTGGCCAGCAAGAACTGATGATGAAGGAAAAAAAATTATTAGAGCGGATTCTTTTATTAGACACAATGCAGGAGTGGGACTTAACGAGAGAGTTAAAGTTCAAAAAGTAATTCCTCAAGAAGGAAAGAAAGTTGTTTTAGCCCCAATTGAAGAAGTTAGAATTATTGCTTCAGGGTATGATCGAATTTTAAAAAAGAGTTTTTTAGGCAGACCCTTAACCGTTGGAGATAATGTTTGGATTAGTGTTTTTGGTTCTGGATTTATTTATAGAGTTGTTGATACTCATCCGAGAGGAATAATTAAAGT
>CAZOCW010000067.1:0-5384 GCA_964578405.1 uncultured archaeon
CCTTGCGAGTTGCATCCGTGCTTCCATCATCAATTACAAGTATTGTTCCATTAAACCCTGTTTCTCTAATTAGTCGAATTGTTCGTGGAATATTTTTTTCTTCATTAAAACAAGGAACACAAACAAGAGTATTTCCCATAGAAATCACTCTAACTTATACCTTAATGTACAAACAATTCCCCCAAAGGAATGAATTTGTTTTTCTTTTGGGTTTTTTGAAGAAATTATTTCCGCTTCGCATCCATTTTTTTCAGCAAGATCAAGAACCTTTTCAGTTTCCTCTCTTTTTTGCATTAGTTGAGTTTCTGAGATAATTAATTTTTCACAAGCTCCAAGTTGTATTACATTTTTTACTTTTTCAAGACCATATTCGGCTTTTCCTTTTGCAATTTTTGCTAAAAAATCTTCAATTGTGTTTGATTCTTTAGAAAGTTGTAATTCGTTTTCAACTTTTGCAAGTTTTCCCTGCGAAATAATTTCATTAAACCCAGTGTCTCCAACAGAATTAGTAGTTTCAACTATTACTTGCGGAAATCCTTTTATATTTTTATCATCAATGAATTTCTTAAAATTTTCTTTAACAAACCCTGGGCCTGCAAGTAGTATTTTCTTTGCATCAAGCAATTGAACTTTCTCTAACACTTGGTCAAAGTAGTCACTTTTTCCAGTATCAAATCTTTTTCCTTTTTTGGATTCTTTAATAGTTGCTTTTCTATTTATTGAAAATTGATTAATGAATGCAAGTTCTGCTTGTTCATCATCCATTAAGATTACAAGTAATTTTGCTGCCGCACTTGATTGTTCAGCTTTTTTTATTCTATCAATTTGCCAATCTTTTAAGGATTGTTTTTTTAATTTCAATTTTTCCCCAATTTTTATTTCAAGGCTTTGGTGGCTTTTAAGTTCAATAAATTCTTCTGGGTGCCCGCCAATAATTACTCCATTTATTTTTAGATTTTCACTAAATTCTTGAAAGTGTGCATCAATTACTTGTAATTCAACAAAAATTGTCTGTCTGATTGTTTTTTCTCCCTCTTTTGAGGGTTTTATTTTTCTGTCAGTTGTTCCATATACGGTGTCGTTTTTATCGATTATTTTCTCAAGGTGCCAAAGATCATCCATGCTTTCAGGTATTGCAGCAATTTCCTGTTCTTTTTTACTAATTTTAAGTACCTTCATACAACGATTAAGGGCGGGAAATAGTTTTAAATTCAGTTTATGGCCTTATATGTTGGGCATGGCTACCAAGAAAACTCTCTTAGGGCCTTCTTCTGTACCAAAAAAAGTTGTTGGGATAGTAGAGGCATTAATTTACGATTCAACAGGAAAATTGCTTCTTTTGAGGCGTAGTAATAATAACTCTATTTATGTTGGTAAGTGGCAACTTCCTGTCGGGAAAGTTGAAAAAGGAGAATCTGCTCTTGAAGCAATAACTAGGGAAGTTCGCGAAGAAATAGCTTGTAATTGTTTGTCTGCAAAAAAATTAAAAGAAATTACTTTTTCAAACATTTTTAAAAACAAAAAAGAAAATGTAAAATTAACTGTTTTTTCTTGTGATATTGATGGCCAATTAGCTTTGAGTAATGAGCATTCCGAATTGAAGTTTTTTAGTCCAAAAGATATTCCAAAGACAAAACTTGCCCCGGCATCACTTAAGGCAATATTTTTTAAAGATTAACTTGATTTGAAATTCTAATTTTTTTAGTTAAACTTTTTTATTTTATGAGTAATAATTTCCTTCAAGTTTTTGTTCTCTATCAAGTACTGATCCTGATTTATTTATTCGTGGTCTTTGAGTGTCTTTGTCTCTTCGAACAGTAATATCCAAATATGCTAGTAATTTATTCATTCCGTCTTTTACTCCAAATGGCCCTTCGGCTTTTCCTGCTATCGCTGGTTCTCCGCTAAATACCATTATTTTATCACTTACATAATCGATGAATGTTAAATCGTGATCAATTATTAATGCCGAACAATCCTTTACATCCATTTGATTTTTGATTACTTTTCCAACCGCAAGTCTTTGTTCAACATCCAAATATGCACTTGGTTCATCAAGTAAGTAAAGGTCTGCATTTTTACTTAAGCATAAAGCAATTGATACTCTTTGAAGTTCTCCCCCCGAAAGATTTTTTGCTTTCTTTTCTAAGAGTTCTTCTAGTTCTAGAGGTCGTAAAATACTTTGTCTAATATCAGGAATTGTTCCTGCTTCAAATAATTCTTCAACAGTTTTTTCGCCAGTGTATGAAATGTATTGAGGTTTGTATGCAATTTTTACTCCATTTTCTAGTTTTACATTATCTGCTTCTATTTCATTTGCAAGTAATTTCATGAAAGTTGTTTTTCCTATTCCGTTTGGTCCAACTATCCCGATTATTTCGTTTTTCTTTACACTGTTTGCTTCACATTCAAGTTGGAATGTTCCTAATTTTTTCTGTAAAAGTGGCCATTCTACAATTTTTTCTTTTCGCTCTTTTTTCTCAGTTTTTTGTTTTCCAAAAAAGTCAATTGGATAGTCTCTAAATCTAAAGTTTTCATCTTTTGAGTATCCTTCAAGATAAGTGTTAATACCTTCTCTTGTTGTTTTTACTTGGGAAACAAATCCGTATACTCTTGGTTTTCCATACATTAAGTTAACATAATCTGATAAGTAATCCAAAAGCACAAGGTCGTGTTCTACAACTATTACTGCTGCTTTTTCAGCTAGTGCTCTAATGAATCTTGCTGCGCGTAATCTTTCTTTAATATCTAAAAATGAACTTGGTTCATCAAAAAAGTATAAGTCTGCGTCCTTTAATCCAGTTGCAGCTATTGCAACTTTTTGAAACTCTCCTCCGGAAAGTTTTGAAGAATCTCTATCAAGTATGCCTTCAATGTTCAAAGCTTTAGCAACTTCATCAAGTTGCTTTTTATCATCTACTTTGTATAACAATTCGCGAACAGTTCCAGTAGTTTTTATTCCCTCAATATTTTGTGGTTTTACTGCAATTTTCATTTTGTTATTATATAATTTTTTAAAAAAATCCTGGGCCTCTTTTCCTTTGTAATATTCAATTACTTTTCCTTTTTCGCCCGTTTTTTCATTAAAGTTTGGAATAATATTTACAGATAATATTTTTATAATTGTTGTTTTTCCTATTCCGTTTCTTCCTACAAGTCCTAGCACTGTTTTCTCTTTTGGTACTGCAAGTCCGTGTAATCTAAAAGAATTTTTTCCAAAGGAGTGTATTGGTTCATCAAGATTGAAAGATAAATTAATTATACTTATTGCGCTAAAGGGGCATCTGTTTTGGCAAATTTCACAACCAATACAAATTTCTTCAGAGATAATAGGTTTTAGTAAGGGTTCATGGATGATACATTTCTTTCCTGTTCGATTAACTGGGCAAACTTTTTCACATAAGTAATTTCCGCAATGGTCAAAGTTACATCGATCGTAATCAATTACAGCGATTCTTTTTTTTGCATCCATAAAAATTCATCATTTAGAAAGTAATAAAAACTTGGTTAACGCGGGCCAAAAACGAGTTATTGGAGTTTTATTAGGGTAATAGTTTTTTGAATATAAATCCCTAGGTCATTTTGAGTGGTAGGAGTTTTATTTGTGCAATTTAGATCAATTGAATATTTGTTTCCGGCACTAATGGTAGTAACTGGGTTTATTTTTGTGCAATTCAAAAAGTTTTGAACGGTGTTTTCTTTAGCCAAAAGGGTGTTTGCGTTGTTATCAATGCAAGTGTTTAAGTCTATAGTTTTACTCCAATTACAATCCAATGTTGATTGTTTAAGATTAATTTCATAATTTGTAAGGACTATTTTACTCTCAACTAGTTGTTCTTTCATTGAGTTTGATTCTCGGAGTTGAGTGGTTGTTGAAATTAGAAATATTGCTGCGACAAAAATTGCAAATACTAATAATAGTCCTCCAAATCCCTTGCTTTTGCCAAATCCTCTTTTCGCAGTGAATCCGTGATGCATATTTGATTTGTTCATCTTATCCCTCTGCAAACATTAGTATCATAATAAGTTTTAGTCACAACGGAATATCGTTCAATTTTTGCACAATATTGATTTACGCTATTTACATCGTTTGTGCTCGCGGGTAAATTGAAATAAAGTGTAGTAAGTTGGCTGTTTTGGTTTTGGAATATATTTGCAGTTTCATTATTTGTTATTTGGGTTGGTTCATATTGTACAATTAATAAAGCTAGGATTATTACTGATAAGGAAAGCAAAGCTTCTGCAGAAAATAAAAATCCCTTCATTGTCCCACCTTCAATGTTACGGTTTGAATTGAAATATTAGTATTATTACAAGGGCTTACTGCACTTAAACAATTATTCAAATCATTGAATTTTGTTGAATTTGTGCAAACGAGTACGTTTGTGTCAATTGAAATAATATTTGGGTTTTTTAATAATTCGTCAATTAGAATGGTTCGTGTTGTTCCTGTAAATGAAAGGGTTACATTATTGTCCTCTAAGAGAAGTGCTTTTTTTAGTGCTTTTTGAGTAGTTGCATTTATAATTGCAAATTTATCTTTATTTATTGAATAAGGGATTTTTGTTCCGTTTAAATCACATTGTCCAATTGGGGAGGAAGTTAGTAATAGTAAAGCAAGTTCTGTTTTTTCTTGGAGTTGTTGTTCATTCTTTGTGTGTTTTGAATCATACATACTAGTTTCTGCAAGAGCAAGTATTAATCCAAAACCAAAAATAAGGATTACCATTCCAAACAAAAGGTCTGTTGAAAAAATTTGTCCTTTATGCATTTTTAATCACCAGTTTTCCATTGTATAGTAGTGTGTCTGTGATAAGAACAGTGCTTGGACTTTTAGAAACTTTAAAATTTGAATCCATTTTGCTTCCATTGAACATAATTGCAATGTTAAGGGTGTTTTCATCCGCAAAACTTATTATTGGATAATTTCCAACAGTGTTTCCGTTAAGATCATTGTATTTAATTTGTGGAAGGGTAGTTTCAATTAGGAAGTTAGTGTCGCTAAGTATTTGAGTGGTGCTTAATAGTGTGGCAGTATTTTGTCCAATTAAATCAAGTTGTTCTTTAGTTAGTCGAATTTCTTGATTTGATTTAAAATCACTTATTATGATTGCAAATGCACTAACGATGATTAGTGCCACAATCATTGTCAGTATTAAATCAAGGCTAATTTGTGCTTTTTGCATGTTAAAAATATGCAGTTTCTCCTTTTAATTTTGAGTATTAACCTTCCAAGATTAATATTTGCGTTTTATTCCCCTTTTCATCAAAAAATAACGCATTTTCTGGGGTTTATGGGTGGCCAAGTATTATATTTAATGAATATTTTTGAAAGAATTTTTTATCCTCTTCACTTGCCTCTCCGCTACTAAAAGGGTGAGAAT
>CAZOCW010000068.1:0-5358 GCA_964578405.1 uncultured archaeon
CAGTTTTATTAGTAGTCCTTGTTTGGTTTGCACTTCAATTTAATCCTTCGCTTGCTCTTGCGGCAGTACTTGGTTCAACTGCGTTCTTTATTATGCATGGTTTCAAACAGAATGTTGAAAAGTATGAACATAATTTGGTTAAATCCAAAAAAGGGAGCATGTCGGATATAAGCAAATTAATGTATTTGGAAATTATTGATGCTACTTTCTCAATAGATGGAGTTCTTGGGGCATTCGCTTTTACTTTAGCGGTTCCACTAATTATTTTGGGTAATGGACTTGGGGCTTTTGTTGTAAGAGAAATTACAATAAGTAATATTGACAACATAAAAAAATATGCCTATCTAAAAAATGGGGCGATGTATTCTATTTTTGTTCTTGGTTCAGTAATGCTTCTTGATGCATTTGGATTTGAAATTCCCTCAATTATTTCCCCAGTCCTGACTTTCTTAATTGTTGGATATTTCTTTTATAGGTCATGGCGTGAACTTAAGAAGCTCCATCCTTTGGATACAAATGGGAAAGAAGTTTCAAAACCAGTTAAGCTAGTTTCTAAAAAGAGTAAAAAGAAAAAATAGTTTTAAAATGGTTAATTTTAATAAAGTTTTTTTTACTTTGAAATTATTTCTAAATTAGTTTTAGTATTTCCTAAACTTGTAACAATGTCAAGTGTGTAACTTCCACTAAATACACTAGCATCCGGATTTCTTCTAACAATACAAGGAATTTTTCTCTTATCTCCTGGGGCAATATTTTCAAGTAAGTATTTTCCTTGGTTTGCATCATAAATTGAATTAGGGCAAAAAATAATTATTTCATTTGAATTTGTAGTAATGTTAAAACTAACTTGAGTTTGTTCTACTTTTGATGTGTTAGTTAAAGTAAGGTTAAGTTCTGCTGATCTAACTCCGTTAGTAATGTTTAATGGATTATCTTTCCACGAAACGGTTACCGCGGGATTAAGCATTGAATCAAGTCCGCTTGTAAGGAAAGTAAAAACTATTGGGATTGCAAACCAAAGTACTGCAATAACTACTAGTGCCACAACCAAATAAATTGCAATCTTCTTTTCCTTTTCAAGGTTCCATGAAGCCCCTCCGCCTGAAGCGATAGGTATGTCCACTTTTGGAAGTCTAATTTTTGGCCCGTATAATGACATGACACAATAACAAAGTTCTGCTATTTAAAACTAACTTTTTACAGAAAAAATTGAATTAATTAGACTAATTTAACTAAATTTGATTTATGGTAGTGTAAATAATTGGTCATCTGTTGCATCGAAAAGGTGCGCTCTTACTCCTGCATCAAGCCAAGCATGGGCATAAGAGAATGCAGCTAGGGAAGTTAGTAAGTTTCCTTGTTCTTTAAAGAAATTAGCATCATTGTAATAGTTTTTTGCCATTTGTAAAAAATCTTCTGCAATAGCCTTGTCACTAGCAGATAAGTTTTTTTTCATTTTAATTTCTTTAAGTCCTCTTGCAGTGAGTTTCTCATATTTGTTTACTTTTTCAATCAAATCTTTTTCAGCACTCATTTGATCAACTCAGTTAATTTAATTTATTGCATTATTTTTAATTTTCCCATTCAATAAGCGGGTCATACAAATTCTTTACAGCTTCTTTTTCCTTTTCATTCATTTTTCCAGGTATTATCATACTTTGTGGGTAAATTTCCTGAATTTCTTTTGAAGCAAAAATCATTTTTCTTCCAACAAGTACTTTTTGTCTTTCAGAACCCATTGCAAGTAGTGCAACATACAAAAATTTGTCTTTGTGTTTTTTCTTAAGCATTATTTTTTCAAGTACTTCTATTGCTTCAATTGCAGTCATTAATCTTTGTTGAGGTTGATCTTTTTTAATATCTAGTAAACAAAGTGTGTGTAATCCCATTTTTTGATTTTCTTTGATTTGATCATAAAATGAATCTGGTTCAAAGTTTGGTAAGTGGTAACATATTGTTACAGTTCTTCCAAATTTGTATTCATCAAGTCCGCTTTCTGCAATCATATTTGTAACGGATATTCCGGGTATCACTTTCCATTTGATTCCTGCTTCTTTAGCATCAATCAAAAGTTGGATGTGGGTAGTTGCCGTAAGTGGATTTCCAAAGATTAGTAAACAAATGTTATTTTTATTTGCGCTTGTAAGCGCGGAAGTAAAGTTTTCTTCAACATCCGTTCGATTAATTTCTTTAATGTCTTTTCCAGTTAAATCTTTTAGTTCTTTTAATAATCCTTCACTATATTGTGAGGTGTAAACTTCCAAAAATACTTGATCACTCTTTTTTATGCATTCTAGTGCCTCAAGAGTTAAGTGTGAGGGTTTTAGTCCAATTCCTACTAAGTATAGCATATTTACCAAATAATTCTTATCTAAAAAGGTTTTAATAGTTGTATTTGGCATGTTACTAGCGTATGTTAAGACGATTAAGTGCAATGCGTTTAGAAACGACCCCTCGTGCTAAAGGAATTCCGCGTATTTTGGATAGAAGGGGGTCTGGAAGGAATTTGGGTAAGAGTTATTCTATTTATGAAAGAGTTATTGCCCCGGATGCTTTACGAAAGATAAATCTTAAGTTAACTCAACTTAGTCCTGATGAAAGGGAAGTTTGTAAGCATTTGGTGAAGTATATTGAATCTCACAAAAATGCTTCCATTGAAGATATTGTAACTTTGGGTACTTTGTTTTTTAGGAAAAAACCACTTACAATGTGGGTTAGTGCAAAAAAGTCTAAATTGCCTTTGAAAGATAGGCCAAAAGCTAGATCAGTGGGGGTAGAAAATTCTCGAGAAATGGTTGGAGAATTAACCTCCAGTCGTGCAACTTGGTTAATGAAGTATTTGATAAAACAAGGAATCATTGTTGAAAAGAAAGGGTAATAAAAATAAATTCTAGTATCCCTTTGATTAAATTATTCCAAGTTTAAATAAACTTGCAAGTCCCGTAGCAAATCCAAGTATTGCAATTATTACTTTGATAAATCCAACCAAGTTCTTTTTGTTTTTCATCTTCTCCGCGTGTCCTTTGTCCTCTTTCTTTTCATCCTTTAAATAATCATCAAGGCTCCAGCAAATTAAAACAGAAATAGATAATTTGATTAATACAAAAAGTGCTGGGTGAATATTCATCACCATGTTTGAGACTACATGTTGTTCTGAAAAATTAAAATAAGTAATTGCAATACTACTCGCAATTCCATCAATTGCTTGTCCAATTACGATAAATACATTAATTGGGTCTTGTAAAATTTTATATTTAGTGTATTTGTCAATTATTTTGCACAGTCCGAAAGATACAATTGCGATGAGTGCACAAGTTCCAATGAAAATCAGCCAATTATTGAAATTAATTAAATTGAATACCAATGGGATTAATGCAAATAATCCTCCGACTGTAAACAAAACTGTGTGATCCAAGGGTTTATTTTTATTTAATATTCCTGCAAGGAGTAATCCAATAACTACTACAAGGAATGTTGTAATCCAAACTCCTGGGGTAAAAAACCAAAATCCAAGTTCAAGAGGATTAGCAGTTTTTGTTAATCCGTATATGAATAAACTTCCAGCTTCCACTTGGTGCATTATTACTCTTAGTGAAATTCCAAATAAAATGTAAGGGATTATTGCAATAAAGAATTTGTGGTTAAATTCAATTTTTTTCTTTAATTTAATGAAAATTAATGCACAAGCACAAACAAGTAGCATTATGTAAATAGCAGTGTTAACTAAGTTGTACCCTTGGACTTCGGGGCTAATAATTGGCTTAACAAAGAACTCATAGAATATGCTTGTGTCCATGCAAAAGGAAGAGCGGATTTGTATTTAACCCTTTTTGTTGTGCTATTAATTATGGATTCAAAAGAAAGTTCCCAAAATAAACCGGTTACATTAAAGGAAGCGCTTATGTTAAAGCTTTCTGAAAAAGAAAAACCCTTCGCAACTAATGCATTTGATTCATTTGGGAATATTGCAGTTATTGAAATTCCAAAAGAACTTTCAAAGAGAAAGAAATTAATTGGTGAAACTTTAATAGAATTAAATCCTAGATTTGAAACTGTTTGTAGTATTGAAAGTAATCACGAAGGAAAATTTCGTGTTCAAAAAGTAAAAGTTATTGCTGGGAAGAAACAAACGGTTGCAACTTATCGTGAAAGTGGTTGTACTTTATTAGTTCCTCTTGGAAAGGTATTCTTTTCTCCTAGACTTGGTGGGGAAAGAACACGAATTGCTGGGCTAATACAACCAGAAGAAGTTGTGGGGTGTTGGTTTAGTGGAGTTGGTCCATATCCAATTGTTTTTGCAAAGAACTCTAAAGCAAAAAAAATTATTTCAATTGAACTTAATCCAGTTGCGCACAAATATGCAAAAGAAAATGCAATAATTAACAAAGTGAATAACGGATTTGCAAAAGGGGAAGAAAGAGTTGAATTTGTTAAAGGGGATGTTAAGAAAGTTTACAAGAAATATAAAAAACTGTTTGATAGAATTGCAATGCCACTTCCACATACGGGGTATCAATTTCTCTCTGAAGCTTATACTTGTATTAAACCAAATGGGATAATTCACTTTTATGAAATTGTGGTGAAAGATGATTTTGCTACTCCTGAAAAGCAAATTTTTGATTCTGCAAAAAAAGCAAAGCGCAAAATTGAAATTATTCGAAGAGCAAGAGTAAGACAATTTTCTCCTACAAAGGAGCAAGTTGTATTTGATATTAAAGTTTTGAATTAAAGCGTGTTATTTATGGCTGGGACTTTTGGGAATACTAAATGGTTTTCAAGAAAAGGTAATAAAAAAGTTTTAAGGAGTGCGGTGCGGGATGATTCTCTTTCACATACTGCTTTTAGCGGGCAAGCCGCGCTTTTTCGAACAAGGACTCTTGAGAAATTAATTATGAGTCGTAGTTTTGATCTAAAAAAACACATTTCTAAAATGTTATCTTCAAGAAAAGGCACTTTGAAAGTTCTTGATGCTGGTGCGGGTTATTTGTTTCTCTCTTCTGATATTAAAAAAGCTTTTAAAAAAAGAGTAAATATTACTGCGCTTTCATTAGCATCTAATGTTGCTACTGAAAAAACTGAAGGCAAAATAAAAGATGCTCTTTCTAAACTAACTTCATTAGGCCAAGGGAAAAGTCCTCAAGCGCTTTTTTTAAAAGAAAGACTTAAACTTTTGGGACAATTTAAGCGAAATTTAAAAGGGGTTAATTCATACAGGGTTAGTTTGTTTGAAAACTATTCTCCTAAGGAGAAATACGGGTTGATAATTGATGTCTATGGTCCTGCTACGCATTCAGAATTTCCTGCACGTATAGTTGAACAGTACGCTAATTTACTTGAAAATAATGGTAAGGTTTACAC
>CAZOCW010000069.1:0-5211 GCA_964578405.1 uncultured archaeon
TACTATCTCTAGTAAGGTGTTAATGTGCGAAATTTAATTATTTTAATCTTAAGTCTTTTTGTTTTTTCTTTGTTTTTTGGTTGTGCAGGATTGGATCCGAGTCAACTTGCTTTACTTGACTCTACTGTTCAGAAATTCTTAGTTGAACATCCTAATGCAAAGATTCAGTTTGTTTTAGTTAATGCAAGTTCTCTTCCAGCAATGCAATCAGAAATAATTTCTCAATGTGGGGCCATGATTCCTATTAATGATTACTACAAAGTGAAAGTAGTTGATTCTGACTCAGGACTTGTTTTGACTTTATGGGTAACAAAAGCTACTCAAGAGACAGTGTGTGGGTATAAGGAAAGTGCAAGCACAAATGGTTCTGATTTAAATAAATCAATTCCTTCACAAAACCCTGTGACTTCCTCAACAAATCCAACAAATCCTGTTGCAAATACTACTACTAATTCCCAAGTAACTCCTACTCCAACAACAGTAACTTCACCAATCCAAATTGAGAATACTTATTCAGCTAGTGGAATTAATTGGCAAAAAAGTGGGGACATACCTGAAATGGCAAATGGAAATGGGAATACAGAAAGTGTTTATTATTTTAATCCAAGAATAACAATTGGGGGAATTGATTATGTTCCTGCGCATGATTCTCTTTCAGCATCCGAATGGTGCAAATTAGTTCCTGGAAAAAATTATTCTTCAGGAGAGTCATTCATTAATTGGGCAAATCCAATAAGCGAAAGAAAACAATGGAATGGAAGTAGTTGGGTTGATTTAGCAAATGGGGATTATCCAAGATATTATCAATGTTCTACAGAATTTGTAGAACCTGTTTTGCAAGAGCCCTTAATAGTTCCTCCGCAAGAACCTTCACGAAATTGTCCTCCCGGGGAAATGTATGCAGTTGATTGTAATATTATTTTAGATGGTCACGTGTATGATGTTTCTTGGCAATCAAGTGGGGATATTCCCGAAATGGCTAATGGAAATGGAAATTTATCAAGCGAATATTATTTTAATCCAAGAATAACTATTGATGGAAACACATTAGTTCCATTCAATGATACTACTTCGGCTACAAAATGGTGCAAACTATTAAGACATACAAATTATACTTATGGAGAATCTTTCATTAATTGGGCTAATCCATTAGGGGATAGAGAAAGATGGACTGGAACAAATTGGGTTAGTGTTCCAAATAGTGATTATCCACGATATTATCACTGTACAAAAGATGTTTTTGTAGATGATTCAAATATGATTGATAACAATACGTTGAATCAAGCTGATGTTAATTTAACTGCGTAAATAATATTTTACGTAAGAAAAATTACATTACTTTCATTCCCTCAAGTATTTTCGCAAGTGTAGTTAGTGGGAGTCCTACAATATTATTGTAATCTCCTTGTATTTCTTCAATTAGAATTGCCCCTTTTCCTTGGATGGCATAACTTCCAGCTTTGTTGAAAGGTTCTTTACTTGCAATATATTCATTAATTATTTTTTTGCTAAGTTTTCTAAATTTTACTTTTGTAACAACGGCTTTTATCACTGTTTTCTTTGAGTACTTATTAATAACACAAATTCCACTAATTGCTTCATGAGTTTTTCCGCTAAGCTTGTGCAAAGTGTTTTTGGCATCTATTTCATTTTTTGGTTTTCCAATAATTTCTTCGCCAAATGCAATAATTGTGTCAACCCCGATAATTATTCCCTCATTAACTTTATTTGAAACAACTTGTGCTTTAAATTTAGCCAACTTTTTTACGTAAAGTTTTGGAGAGATTTTTTTTACACTATCTTCATCAAAGTTACTTGGAAGTGCTTCAAATTTAATTCCTAATTGATTCATTAAATTGAATCTTTGTGGGGAAGTTGAAGCAAGGATAATTTTAGTCATGTTAACTAAATTAAAAATTAATCTATCTCTATAAAAAACAGCTGGGTTCTTGAAATAGTAATAGTAAAAATAGTTCCTTGCTGTTCCCCCCTAACAAAATAATTAGGTTTAAGTAGTTGTTTAACGCTTGTATTTGTATGTTAAATTCGAAACTATCTCTTGAAAAAAAGTTGCTTTCTTTGCTAATTGTAATACTCTCAATATTTTTTGTTTGTCTTCCTTTTGTTGCAGCAGCACAAGTGGATGATTGGAATTTTGTTCCTGGTTCATATGGGAATTCAAATCCTTCAAATTATCAAAATACTTCTTCCGATGGTTTTTATTTTATTGCCGCGATTGTGTTTGGGGTATTTGCACTACTTTGGCTTATTTTTCCAGCTTGGTTAATTATTACTGGAAAGCAATCAAAAACTTGGTGGAGTCCAAAAAGAAAAATGGGGGCATTACTATTAATTGAACCAATTGTTTTAATTGTTTTAATAATTTTAATTTATTTAATTGCGGGAGCACTAAATTTTTATGGTATGTTATTGTTAGTTCCAATTGTATTCTTAGTTTCTGTTGGGGCAATGATATTTTACTCAATTAAAAACAAAACTTTTATTGCAATAATTCCTCAGATTTTATTATTCTTGTTTATTGGGGCATTATTTTTGTTACTAAGTATGTTAACCCTTTCAGCAGGCCAAATGCAATATTCTGCGGGTAGTGGTATGCCAAATACTGTTTTGTCCACTGCATATGATAAAATGGGTTATTCTGTTGGGGGAGCAAAAGATGTAGCAAATTTTAGAGCAAATATTGATGAAAATTATTTGCCACAAAGTTCAGATCTAACTTATGAAGGATTATTTTATGATTATTACTTTGATACTGGTGCAAAAACAGAATGTACTGAATTATTTTGTCCATCTTATAGTTACGCGTTAACAAAAGATCCGTTCTCAAAGAAAGATGATTATTATTTATCTGTGGGACTTAACTCAGGAATGAAAGCGAGCGATTTTAAGCGAAAGAAATTAAATTTAGTAATTGTTCTTGATATTTCAGGATCAATGGGTTCACAATTCAATAGTTATTATTATGATAGATTTAGAAATGGGGCCGTTCCTTCTGATTACAATGAATCTGATGAAGATAATGGAAAAAGTAAAATACAAATTGCAGATAAATCCATTGTAGCACTACTGGGCCACTTAAATCCTGATGATCGATTCGGGATGGTTTTATTTGATCAATCAGCATATTTAGCTAAACCCCTAGGGCTTGTAAAAGACACTGACATTGAAAAATTAAAACAACACATTTTAGAAATTGGCCCACAAGGAAGTACAAACCTTGAAGCTGGACTAAAAGGAGGAACAAGTTTGTTTAATAATTATCTTACTGTTAACCAAGATGAATATGAAAATAGAATTATTTTCTTAACTGATGCAATGCCTAATACGGGGGACTTTAGTGAAGAAGGATTATTTGGGATGGCAAAAGCAAATTCTGATAAAAAAATTTATTCAACATTCATTGGAATGGGTGTTGACTTTCAAACACAATTAATTGAAGGAATCACAAAAATTCGCGGAGCAAATTATTACTCCGTACATTCTGCAAGCGAATTCAAAAATAGAATGGATAATGAGTTTGAATTCATGGTTACTCCGTTAGTATTTAATTTAAACTTAAAACTTGATACAAATGGATTTGAAATAGAAAAAGTTTATGGTTCCCCTGAAGCAAATGAAGCAACAGGACAAATAATGAAAGTTAATACGTTATTTCCTTCAGCAACCACTCAAGAAGGGACAAAAGGGGGAATTGTTTTATTAAAACTAAAGAAACTTTCTCCAGATGCGACAATGAAATTAAAAGTAACTTACGAAAATAGAACTGGAGTAGAATCAGTAAATGAAATGGATATTACGCTTCCTCAAGTTAATTCAGATTACTTTGAAAATAGTGGTCTACGAAAAGGAATACTTCTCGCAAGATATGCGGATTTAATGAAAAATTGGTTAAATGATGAAGTTAGAGCAAAGCAATCAGCAAGTATTGTTATTCCAATGGTGGATCATGAAACTGGAATAATTGTTCCAGTTGATTTTAATATTACTTTAAATCAATGGGAACACCAATCCTCTCCTCTTGTAGTTTCAAGCGAGTACAAGAAATTATTTACTGAGTTTAAACCATACTTCGAATCAGAAAAATTAGCAATCGGGGACGAAACACTTTCTAATGAAACAAAAATACTTGACAAATTAATTGGTAACTAATTTGTTTAATTGATTTTGAAAAAACAAAATTAAATTTTAATTAAGCTTAGTAAACCCAATAATTAAATACTTCTTATCTTGTATTATGTTTTATGCAAAAAAACATTATATTTTCAATTTTTTTGATTTTTGTATTAATCTGTCTGTTAGGGTGTGTTTGTCCACCAAATGATTGGAGTGGGCCTTGGCCTCCTTGGTGTGAAAAAGGATCTTCTTGGGATCGACCAAATGTTCCAAGTGGAGGAGATTCAACTGGGAATAATATTGATTCCAATATTTCTGGTTCAAATACTCCTGCTCCAATAATTCCAGTAGATCAAATAATTGATGTTGTCACTCCACCAGAAACACAATATGACACTACACCATTTGTTCCAAAAAAATTAGATTATATTTTAGAAACTCCTCCTGTTTCCAAAAAGAAATTATTGATGGGTGTTGGAATGCATGATGTTTATGGAAAGTTTTGTATTGGGGAACCAAAAGTTTGTGAGGAAAATATAGGCCAAGAAGTTTTAGAAGCAAGCATGGGGCGAATTAATGCAATTGGGGGCGAATTAGTTTTAGTAACTGATTTTGCACAGTTAAAAGTGGATGGCACAATACAAAGACCTCCATCATGGGCGGGGGCAAGAGAAATTTCAGATTCTGAATTAAAAAATATAATAAAAGAAGCAAAAAAAAATAATCTAAAAACAATGTTAATGACTAATTTATATGCGGGAGACAGTGGAGCAAGAGATTATTTAGATTATGAAAATTCCAGTAAAGAAAAAATAAATGGTTTGTTTAGTCAATGGGAAAAGACGATTCTTGAAAATGCAACTAAGGCACAGAGTGCTGGCATGGATTATTTGATAATTAACCCTAGAGATATTCAGTTGGATTATTTTAAAGAGGTTGAAGTTAGTAATACCGCATACGAAAATTTGCTCCCTAAAATTAGAAAAATATTCACTGGAAAAATTTGTTCATGGGGAACAATTTGGAATTTATCTACTTTCAAGTATGTAAGTAAAGTTGATTGTGTAGTTGAGGATA
>CAZOCW010000070.1:0-5193 GCA_964578405.1 uncultured archaeon
CCTTTCATTATAGAGTCGCATTTTTGAGTATTAAAAAAGCTATGCTAAAATTCGTTGATTGTTGAAAGTTAGTCGCACCAAGCAAGCCAAGTGGTGCCTTGGGGGGCTGTGATGTTGGTAGATACTTGAAAATTATAATCCATATTTGTTTTGATTTTTTCTTCACAATTTATTACTCCGTCATTAGAGTTGCCATCTTTTTCTATGTTTCCACTACTTTCAAAATACTCGCAATAGCTTGAATTATTTCCTCCGAGGAATATGTCATAATATACATAAGGGACTGTGGGCAGGGATCTTCTAATGCCTTGAAGTGCTTGTTTTATTGTGCAGTTTGTTTCAGAAGTAAATTTGAGTTTACTATCTGGCGCATAGTCACCATCATAATAATATCTTGTATCACTTAAATTAATTTTCATTGCGTTTGCTTTCCATAAAGGTAGCATCGAGTTGTATTGTTCTGTCGCAGCAGTTGTTCCTTGTGTTTGTCCTTGTTGTAGTACGCTTGTTATTGCAATTATCACAATTGCGACAACAAGTATTGCTGCACCGATAATTAGCAAGTATTCAATGGCTCCTTGTCCTCTAGTGCGATAGTTTTTCATAAGTTTCAATTCCAAACTAATAAAGGATTATTTTGATATTTTTCTTCAAGTTTTTCTGGGCAAGTTAATGCAGAAGCCATTATTGTAATTCCGTAAGAATTAATTTCTCCTTTTGTTGAATCTTTTAAGAAACACCCACAAACTAAACTATTTGAATCCACCACTCCTTTACACTTGTTGTCAAGTGTTTGTTGGTTTAATTGATCTCCACCAATTTGTAAAACAAAAATCATGTATGAGATTACAACTGCAGTTACAGCCACTGCGGCAGCTAGTAATAGTAAATATTCTATTGCGCCTTGTCCCTTCAAGGGGGCTTGTCCTCGCAAGAGGGCTTGTTCCCTAGATGGCGCCCCTCCAAATGGATTTTCTTTTAGTATTTGCATGCTTAAAGTAAGATTTAGAAGTTATTATTCTTTTCTAATTAGCTTAGTTTGCTTTAGAGTATGAATACAATTAGTATTAGTAGCATGAATATTCCTGCTGCAAATGCCCTATTGTAGTATGCGATTGCGCCAGCAAGTGCTGGAAGTAATACTGCCATTAGTGCTTGACTAGGGTAATGTTGCATTATCATTATTCCTAAGAATGCTCCAAAAGCAATAATGAAAAAGAAGAATGCAACGAAATAAGATATTTTTACGCCCACTTCTTTTTGTACTTTGCCAAACCAGGCATCAAGTGTTTTTTGTACTTCAACCATAATTAATCCCCCTAACCTTAAATTTAAAAATCACCCGCTTTACCCTATTTTTCCAAAATCCGTGCTTTTTTGCCTTTCCCCAAAAGCCTTAAAATAACGATTTTGCCTATTTTCGCTATGAGTAACTTAACTGAGAAACTTAAGGAACTAAGTGAAATTGAGCGAAAGCTTCTTTCTTCCTTGTCTAAAGAGTTGTTAACTTTTGAAGAACTCTCAATTGCTTCAGGAGTTGGAATTGATTCGGTTAGAAGAGCTAGTGCTTGGCTTACTCAAAAAGGTTTAGCTGTTGTTGTTGAAAAAGAAAGTGAAAAATATATCTTAACTCCTTTTGGAGAAAAAGCTTTGAGTAAAGGGATGCCTGAAAATGTAATGCTTGAAACATTAATTAGACTTGGTGGGAAAGCTTCATTTAATGATTTGGAAAAAGAATCAGGATTATCCAAACCTGAGTTCATGGCAGCTCTTGGAATAAATAAACGAAAAGCATTTGTTGTAATAATGCAAGGGATGATTGAAGAAACTGGTGTAGCAAAACAAGGAGAAAGTTTTTCTGAACAAAATATTTTACGAGATGTTGCGGATTCAAAAGAAATTCCTCAAGATATTGGTATGGATTTACAAAAAAGAAGTTTAGTTGAAAAGAAAATAATGGTGGATAGAAAAATAAAAATTACTTCCGAAGGGGAAGAAGCAAATAGTATTCTTTCTACTCAAAATATTTCAAGAGCATTTGATGTTAGTGCGCCAGTTCCTCAAATGTATTTGGGAAAAAAATCTCCTTACTTAGAATTTTTACAACAAATTAGAAGTAAATTAGTTTCATTAGGATTCACTGAAATGGACACTAAATTAATTGTTAGTGAGTTTTACAATTTTGATGTATTATATGCGCCCCAAAATCATCCTGCGAGAACAACTACTGACACTTACCAATTAAAGAATCCAAAAACAGGTTCTCTTCCAAATAAAAAAATTGTTGATGCAATAAAATCTGCTCACGAGAATGGGGGGGTTTCAGGAAGTAAAGGTTGGAGATATGAGTGGAGTTTAGATGTTGCTTCAAAGTTAATGCCTTCTGCTCACGGTACTGCTCATACAGCAAGACAATTAGTTAAAGGGATTAAAGTTCCTCAAAAATATTTTGCAATAGCAAGATGTTTTCGTCCTGATGTATTGGATGCAACGCACTTATTAGAATTCAATCAAATGGAAGGATTTATTGTTGGAGATGATTTGAATTTTAAGCACTTACTTGGAATGTTAAAAGATTTTGCAATTGAAGTAGCGGGGGCAGAAAAAGTAAAATTCTTCCCTGATTACTATCCCTTCACGGAACCAAGCGTTCAATTGAGCGCGAAGCACCCTGAAATGGGCTGGGTAGAATTTGCAGGAGCAGGAATGTTTCGACCAGAAATGGTAGAAAATTTAGGAATTAAACAAAACGTTATTGCTTGGGGAATGGGAATTGATCGCTTGGCAATGTTTAAGATGGGAGTAAAAGATATTAGATATTTATTTTCAGATGATTTAAATTATTTACGAAATGCAAAAGGAGTTTTGCTTTAATTAGAGAAAAGTGATTTTATGCCAAACATAGAAATTTCAAAAAAAGATTTGGAAAGCAGGATGGGGCGGAAGTACTCTCGCGAAGAACTTGAAGATACTCTTGAATACATTAAAGGCGAAATAGATTCGCTTGAAGGGGATGCACTTAAGATTGATTGTAAGGAAACAAACCGTCCAGATCTTTGGTGCACTGAAGGGATTGTAAGAGAACTAAAAGCAAGAACTGGAAAAGAAAAAGGAATAAAAAAATATTCTGTGAAAAAGAGTGGAGTACAAGTTTTTATTTCACAAAACTTAGAAAAAGTTCGACCGTTAATTGTTTGTGCGGTTGTTAAAGATGTAAAAATTACTGAAGATGTGCTAAAACAATTAATTCAACTCCAAGAAAAAGTTGGAGAAAATTATGGTAGAAAAAGAAAGGAACTAGGCATTGGGTTATATGATTTCGATATTATGGCTCCCCCAATTTATTATAAGGGATTTAAGGATGATGAAATAGAATTTGTTCCGCTGGAATGGAAAGTACAACTTCGTCCAAGTGAAATTTTAGCACAACATGAAAAAGGAAAAGCCTACAAACATTTACTTGAAGGGGCTAGCGTTTATCCAATTGTTATTGATTCCAAAAGAACCGTTGCTTCAATGCCCCCAATAATTAATTCGCAAACAACTGGGAAAGTAACTGAATCTACTAAGAATTTGTTTATTGAAGTAACTGGATTTAAGTGGGAAACCGTTAATTCAGCTCTTGAAGTAATGTGTATGGCGCTAGCAGATACTGGTGCAAAAATATATTCTTGTGAATTAAATTTTCCAACTGATAAAAAGCCATATCCTGCAAAAAAAATAAACACTCCTGTTTTTGCAACTGATAAATTAGTGTTTGATAAAGAAATAGTGAATAAAATGACTGGACTTGGTCTTAAAGATAAGGAAATAATTGACTTGTTAGGCAAAGCGAGATATAATGTTAAAATTAAAGGAAATAAAATTACTGCCGAGTATCCAACTTACCGGACTGACATAATGCATCCGGTGGATTTAATTGAGGATTTGTTAATTTCTGTTGGGTTCAACAATATTGTTCCTCAAAAAATTGAAATGAATGTTGTGGGTAGTGAACTAAGAGAAGCAAAAGTAAATGATTTTGTGAGAGAAGGTTGTGTGGGTTTGGGTTTACAAGAAGTAATGACTTACAATTTAACCTCTGTCCAAATTCAAGGGGCAAATTTGCTTGTGGGTAATGAAGAGTTTGTAGAAATAGCTAATCCTGTTTCAATTAATTATGCAGTTTTAAGAAAAAGATTGACTGCTCAACTTTTAGACTTTTTATCAAAAAATAAAGATAAAGAATTCCCTCAAAAAATATTCGAAGTGGGAACAGTTCTTGAGCTTGATGCAAAAGAAGAGCACGGGGTAAAGCAAGCGTATCATGTTTGTGGGGCAATTACTCATTCAAATGTAAATTTTACTGAAATAAAATCTACTCTTGTAGCCCTATGTGCGTATTTGGGTAAAGAATGCGTTGTAAAAAAGAAAGAATACAGTTTTCTTGGGGAGAACTCTGCTGAAATTATTGTTGATGGAAAAAAAGGATTCCTCGGGGAAGTAAAACAAGAAGTTATTGATACTTTCTCTTTAAGAAAACCAGTTTGTGTTTTCGAATTTGAACTTTAATCTTTCTATTTTTTTCTTGTTGTTACTTATGGAAAAAGCTGTTATTTTTGATTGGTCTGGAACAATAAGTGATAATTTTCACTTGTTTTGTAAAGTTGTTGACAGGTTTCATGTTCATTTTGGAAAAGAACCTATTTCAAAAAAGAAAGTTAAAGACACTTTTACTATTCCTTACATGTTGTTTTGGAATAAACATTTTCCAGAACTTTCAAAAGTAGAGCAGGATAAGTTATATCGAAAATTTATGGATGAGGCTGGTTCGCCTGATGCTTTTTTAGGTGTTCAAGAGATTTTGCTTAATTTGAGGAAAAAAGGATTTTTACTTTTTGTAGTTACTGCTGATAATCCTGCCACTCTTTTTCCAGAAATGACTAAATTTGGGTTAAATGGATTGTTTAAGGATACAGTTTATTCAGTTCATGAAAAAGGTCCTCCAATAAAAATGCTGGTGGAAAAATATTCTCTTGATAAAAAAAATTCATACTATGTTGGAGACACTTCCGGAGATGTTGAAGCGGGAAAGTTTGCAGGAATTAAAACAATTGGTATTTCTCACGGTTTCCAAAGTAAAAAAAACCTTTCTCGTTCAAAACCTGATTTTTTGATTGAATGTGGAATTGGGAACGGGGGAAGTGCTTTATT
>CAZOCW010000071.1:0-5098 GCA_964578405.1 uncultured archaeon
TTCTAGTTATTAATCGTCCTTCTAAAATTGAGTCTTGATCTCCGATTTTATGGTTTTCATAAATCGTTGCATCAATACTAAATTTTGTTTTTAAAATATATTTTGTGTAGTTTAATAAATCTTGATTAGTGCTATTTGCTACACAAACTCTGACTTGGAATCTTGCATTTGCACTAATGCTTGGGCAGCCTTCAGAATCTGCTAAGCCTTGTATAAATTCAGCTGGTTCTGCTTCAATAAATGGTTTTGCTTTTTCAAAATTAATTTTTATTTCTTTTACAAATTGGTAAAGTTCTTTACTCCGAATATTTGCCCCAAAAATGCTTTTGAGTTTGTGAACTGGGTAAATTTTTTCTTTTCCAAGAAGTTTTGAAACACAGATAGAAAATTTTTCAACGAATTCTTTATCAATTGAACTTAACTGAAGGCAATAATCATGATTCTTTTTGTCGATTGATGCGCAACCATCGCCAAATAAAACTCCAATAAAATATGCTAATTCTTTGCTTGGTTTTGGCGTAAAAGAATTTTTTCTCAATCTTTTTGTTTCAATGTTGCACCAATAAGAAAGAGTTCCAAGTGAAAGTCTAATTTTTTGTTCAGAAAAGTATCTTCTAATTTTCTTGTACCCTTTACCTTCTGAAAGTAATGCAGAAACTTCTCTTTTGACTTGAAGTTGTTGTATTGCAGAAAGCTGTGAAAATGTTTGCATTAATGAAAGGGATTTGATTTGAATTTAAACAATTGTAGACCATTTTGCCGATGCTCGTACCCTTGGTTGGGATAATCACAACCATGTGCCCTTTGGGTACTGGGCGACGCAAAAGCAACTGCTTTTGCTACGAATGTAAACATTTTGTCGGCATGAGGTCTATGGGCTAGGATGTCTTCAAAAGTGTGACTTTTACTGGTTTTTATCAGTTTATAATATTTTTGGGGAAGTTGTTATTTATGAATAAACCTGAATTAATTCTTCCTGCAGGAACAATGGATATGCTTAAGGCTGGCGTACTTAACGGAGCGGACGCAGTTTATTTTGGTTCAAAAAGATTTAATGCAAGAATTCCTGCAAAGAATTTTGATGAAGAAGAAGTAAAACAAGCAGTTGATTTCACTCACTTTTACGGAAAAAAGGCATATCTTGCAATGAACATTCTTCTAAAAGATTCTGAACTTAAAGAAGCAATTGAAGTAGCAAAAAATGCATATTGTGCTGGAATTGATGCAATTATTATTCAAGATTTAGGTTTAATGAAAGCAGTTCATGATTTATTTCCTGATTTAGAAATTCACGCTTCTACTCAAACAACTTGTACTAGTATTGATGGGGCAAATATGCTTGCTGATTTAGGTGCAAAAAAAATTGTTCTTGCAAGAGAATTATCTCTCTTAGAAGTAACTGAAATAAAGCAAGCAATGCAAAAAAGAGGAGTTTCAATTGAAGTATTTGTTCACGGTGCACTTTGCTTTGCCTATTCTGGACAATGTTTGTTTAGCTCATTTGTTTTTAATAAATCAGGAAATCGAGGAATGTGTTTACAACCTTGTAGATTAAGTTATGAACTTCGCGAAAAAGGAAGTAATGAAAGAAAAGACCCAAAATTTCTGTTATCAATGAAAGATCTTAATACGATTCATGAAGTCCCTGCACTTGTTAAGGCCGGAATTGATTCTTTTAAGGTTGAAGGAAGATTAAAGGGAATTAGTTACGTTGCGGCAGTTGCTAGGGCTTATAGAAAAGCAATTGATGATTGTTTTGTTAAAAGTGAAAAGGAAAAGCAATTAACAAAAAATGATGAAGCTTTAATGAAAGTTGCTTTTTCTAGAGAACCTACAAGAGGGCATCTTTTTAGTGAAAATCAAATGGTGAATGAGGATACTCCTGCACACAAAGGGATTTTAGCAGCAAAAATAATTGCATTCAATCAGGGAATGTTAAAACTTCACTTGCTTAGTGACATAAGACAATGGGATAAAATGACTGCAATTTACAAAGATGGTGGGGAAGAATTTGAAATTAAGAAAATATTTTTAGGGGAAAAAGAAATTCCTAATGCATTTATTGGGCAATTTGTTTTTATTGAAACCGGAAAAAGACCATTTGTCCAAATTGGGCAAGAACTTTATTTCACTTCAAGTAGTGCACTTGCGAACATGGCGTTTTCTTCACTAAAAAACACTACTCAAATTAAATACAATTTACGAGTGTTTGCTGTAACTGGTACTACTCTTAGTGCGGTTGCGGAAGTTAATGGGATTAAAGTTAAAGTTGATTCTGGATTTATGATTGAGGAGAGTAAAACTGCCCAAACAAATGATTCACTTATTAAAGAAAAAGTATTCAAATCAGGGGAGTTTTTCGAACCTGGTGAATTTTCTTGTGAAGTTAAAGGAAAACCTTTTGTTCCTTTAAGTAAATTAAAAGAGTTCAAGAATACAATTCAAGAAGAACTTGCTAAACATTTATTTGAAAAGAATAGAAAAGAAATTGATGAACCCAAATTCCTGGACAAGTTAGACAAGTTGCTTTCATTTTTGAAAGAAAGTGCCCCTGTTGTGCATGATGATTCAAAAAAAGGGGATGTGGTTGTTTTTGTTGAAGAATTAACTGAACCAATTATTTCTAGTGTAAATTCTTTTGTTGGGTGTACAAGCGTTGTTCTTCATTGTTCTGGTAAGGAAAGAGTTTCTTCACTAAAAAAATTGTTTCCTGGAAAGAAAATTTTGGTTAAATCTCCAAATATTCAATCTTCTATGGAACTTGGAAACTTTTTACAAATTGTTCGAAGTGAAAATATTGTTGCTTCAAACTTAGGGGTACTTTATCAATGTATTTCTGAAAAGAAAAAGAATAAAGAGAAAATCTTTTGGGTTGGGCAAGAACTTAATGCATTTAATTCATTAACAACAAAATTATTTTTTGATTTGGGCGCAGAAAAAGTAATTCCTTCCGTTGAACAATCTTTAGCTCAATTAACAACTTCTCCATTTAAGGAAAATTTAATTCCTTTGGCTTTCTTTTATCCATTATTAATGACTTCAAAAGCATACTCTAAGAGCGGGGTAGTTAGTGAAGGAGAGCATTTACTTGTTGATAGAAAAGGATTTGAGTACAAAGTTACTTTCGGTTCTGATGGGCTTTTACGGATATTTAATCCAGTTCCAGTTGACATGCTTTACGAACTTGACAAGTTTAGTGATTTCTTTTGCGTTGGAATTGATTTACGCGCAACAAATGAAAAAGATGCTTTATTCGCAGTTGAATACGTTTCTCTAAAAATGCAAGGAAAAAGTATGCACAAAAAGTTTGCTTCATTTACTCGCGGTCACTACGAAAAAGAGTTAGATTAATTGGAGTAGTGCAGGTACTACGAAAAAGAACTTGATTAATTGGAGTAGTGTAAACACTACGAAAAAGAGTTAGATTAATTAAAGTAGTTGGATCTAATTAGTTTCTAAAATTGATTTGTTCTATAAAAAAAATTGTTTAGTGAAAGGCACTTGCCCTTCACCAAATTAAAATAGATTTTATGATAGTGATCCTGAGCAACTTATTTTTGCTGTAGAAGTCAATCCACCTTGTGTGTTATAATCAATAGTTATTGATCCGTTTTGGAATGTTCCTGCAGTTGCTGGTCCAGCTAATGTTCCGCCTTGTATCAAAACAGTTCCGTTTTTTACTAATAATCCTGTTACAGAGTTATAGTCGGTTGTTATTTTTGATGAAAGGTTTGCAGCTGTTGCTGATCCTGTGAACACAGTTCCATCAGTACTAATTGAATTTACTGCTATTGATCCACCAGTTGTATTTTGAACTGACAGTTTTACTCCGCCTGCTCCTGTTGCAATAGGTGCTTCTTTAACAACAAATCCTGTACTTGAACTTTGGCATTGTACTCCGCCTGTTGCTCCACCTGTTACGAAGATTAGTACTCCGATAACGATTGCAATTACAATTAGAGCCCACCCGTAAGTCATTAAGTATTCCAAAGCTGATTGTGCTTTATTATCAAACATATTTATACCTCCCTTAAAGTTGTGCTCTTAACCCATTAAAGGGCTTTAAGCAGTTGCATTAATTAGTCTTTTTGTCTTTAAAAATATTCCCTTCTTAAAAAAATCACTGTTTTTGGGCATTTTCAAAATCCAACATTTTAAAAGCACTTAGAACAACCTTTTTGTCAAGTTGAAGCTGATCTTAATGGAAGACGTGGATAGAGTAAAAACTGGAATTCCTGGGCTAGATGCTCTATTAAATGGGGGAATTCCTAGACAAAATTTGGTTGTAATAAGCGGAGATCCGGGTTCTGGTAAAACAATCATGTGCATGTCCTTTATTTATTTTGGGGCAAAAAAATTTAATGAACCAGGGGTGTTTATTTCCTTAGAAGAAACAAAAGAGGATGTTTTGAAAATGTCTTCATTAATGGGTTGGGACTTTGATGAACTTTTAAAGAAAAAACAAGTTGAAATTATTGCTGTAGATTTGTATGATTTTGATAAATTAAAAGATTTAATTCAAGACACTATTACAAGAATTGGGGCGAAAAGATTAGTTATTGATCCAGGAGTAATTTTTAGATTATATTTCAAAGAAGAACTTGAAGCAAGAAAGCAAATACTTGGTTTAGGAAAAATGATTAAAGCAACTGGGTGTACTGCAATTGTTACAAACGAAGCATCTGCTGGAGATAATGATTTATTTGGGCTTGAAGAATATGTTGCTGATGGAGTAATTTTACTTTATCACAAAAAGATAAAAGATCAATTTGTTAGAAGCATTGCGGTTTTGAAAATGAGAAGCACAAAAATTAGTGAACAATCCCACCCAATTATTATTACAAAGAAAGGTATTGAAGTACTTTCAAAACACGAAGTGTATGAATAGTTGTTGGTTTTTGTATTGTGGGTTTAATTTTTGTTTTTAAAATGATTATTGTAAGGATTCTTTATGGTTAAAATTGAAAATAAATCTGTTCCTGTTGTTGAACAAAAGAAAATTCTTTCTGAGAGGGAATCAGAAGAACTTGAAATAATGGAATTACTTAGTCCAAAAAGACATATTGATCTAAAAATTGAAGAAGCTCTTGATGAATTT
>CAZOCW010000072.1:0-5063 GCA_964578405.1 uncultured archaeon
CTTCTGTAAAAGAATTACTTTCAAAACCCTATTCATTTGATTTTATAGTTCTTGCAATTGGGGCAGGAAATAATTCAAAAGCTGGATTTATTGGAGAAGATTCTCCCCAAGTTCTTGATTCACTTGATTTTTTATCAAAAGCAAAACTTGAAGGAATAAATTTGACAAATAAAAAAGATAAAGTTGCAGTAATTGGTGGAGGAAACTCAGCAATTGATTCAGCACGAACTGCATTAAGACAGGGCGCAAAAGTAACAATAATTTATAGACGAACTGAGGAAGAAATGCCTGCACTAAAGAGTGAGGTAACTGAAGCAAAAAATGACGGAGTAAAATTTGAATTGCTTAGAGCGCCAGTTGAATTCAAAAATGGAAAAGGAAAGAAAAAAGGAAAATTAATTTGTAGTGAAATGATGCTCGGGGAAGCTGATGAAAGAGGAAGAAGAAAACCAATTGACACTGGAAAAAAAGAAGAATTATTATTTGATAAAATAATTATTGCAGTAGGTCAAGAACAAGATTTAACTTGGCTCGAGAAAGAGGGAATCAAAACAAACGGAAAAACAATTGTTGTTGATTCAAATTATAAAACCACTCTTGAAAATGTTTATTCTTGCGGGGATGCTGTAACTGGGGCAAGAACAATTGGAGAAGCAGTAAAAGGCGGGCTTATGACTGCAAAAGCAATACTTGCCCAAAGTCAAATTGTAAAAACTGATTAAATTTGTTTCAATGAAACAAATATATACTTCTAAAACCTACTTTTTTTATGAGTTCTAAAAAACGTACTATTGGTCAAAAAGCTGCAGATATTGTAAATAGTTTAGTTGGTTCTTGGTGGTTTGTTGGGTTTGTTCTAGGGTATATTGCAATTTGGATTTTACTAAACTCTCATTTTCCCCAGTTAGGAGTTTGGGATCCATTTCCTTTTATTGTACTTAATTTAACATTATCTAGTATTGCTGCATTACACGCTTCAGTTATTTTGATGAGTCAAAATAGAAAGGCCCAGCTTGATGCTGAAAGAATAGCCAATGATTATATTGTAGATAAAAGGACTGAAAAAGAAATTAAATTATTACAATTAGATGTTACTTTAATTAGGCAAGCTCTTTTGAAAGAAAAGGCTTCTCACAGAATTGAAAAGCTTGATGCTGAAATTAAAAATCTTGAAAAAGATATTTTAATGCTTGAAGAAAAGAAAAGTGCTAATGAATAATATTTTCTAGTTTACTGAATTATTTGATTAATCAAAAATTGATTAGTTAAGAGTTCTTGAATTTATCACACTTTGTCCTTCCTTTCTACGTTTTTCGTAATTAATCACGCTCTTTTTATAGTTTTTGCTTGAAATACATTCATATGTCGAAGGTTGTTGTGCTTAAGATAGGTGGAGGAATTCTCCGAAACAAAGACTCATTTGATAGAGTAGTAAGTATTGTAAAAAATAAAAAAGCAAAACAAGAAAAACAAATAATTGTAATCTCTGCCTTATATGGAGTAACTGATTTTCTAATTGATAGTATTTCAAAATGCGTTAACGAACCAAAACACGTTGAACAAGCAATAATTTCATTAAAAAAAATGCACAAAGATTATTTGGCATTTATTGTTGATCCAAAAATTCGACAAAAAGCTGAATTTACTTTGGATGATAAAATTTCAATTTTAGAAAAATTCCTTTATGGAATAAGTTATCTAAAGGAAGTAAGCCCAAGAAGTAAAGATTTAGTTCAAAGCTTTGGAGAAAGACTAAGTCCAGTTGTTCTTGAAGCATTTTTACTGGATAATAAAATTGATGCCTCATTTATTGATGCTGAAGAAGCAGGAATTGTTTGTAAAGGACAATTTGAAAATGCATTAGTGGACATGGGCAAAACAGAAAACAATTTGACTACAAAAGTTTCTCCATTGTTATCTTCAAAAGTAGTTTTATTACCTGGATATTATGGTGTTGATGAAAGTGGAGATGTAAAGACATTTGGAAGAGGCGGAACCGATTATAGTGCAGGATTTATTGCTAATATTTTAGATGCTGAACTTGAAATTTGGAAAGATGTAAGCGGATTTATGAGTGCAGATCCAAAAGTTGTTCCAATGGCAAAACAAATTCCTCTTTTGAGTTACGAAGAAGCAGAAGAACTTGGATATTTGGGTGCAAAAATACTTCACCCAAAAACAATTGATCCATTAAGACAAAAAGGACTTTGCGCTGAAATTAAAGATGTATTCCATCCAGAAATAAAGAACGTTTTTGCCCCTGAAGTAAAAGGAACAATTATTTGCGGAGAAAAGAAAAAAGATGGAGCTGTGATTAAATCAATTGCTTCCACAAGAGATATTGCGGTTGTTAATGTTGAAAGTGCAAGTATGGTTAATGTTCCTGGTTTTGCTTCAATGTTATTTTCAAAACTTGCTGAAAAGGATGTTCCTTTGGATTTAATTGTTACAAGTGAAGCATCAATTTCATTTTCACTTGATGCAAAAAAACTTGACAAAGCATTAGTTGCTGCAAGTTCAATCACTCATGTTTACCCATGTAATATAACTCATTTAACTGATCTATCAATGATTGGAGTAATTGGGGAAGGACTGGGGGAAACAGCAGGAATTTCAGGAAGATTATTTGGTGCCCTAGGAAAAGAAAATATCAACATCGAAATGATTTCTCAAGGTGCTTCAGAAATTAATATTAGTTTTGTAGTTAAGAAAAGCGATTTAGACAAAGCAGTCTTAGCAGTTCATAAAGAATTTATTCAATAAAAAAACTAAATTTTAGTAAAATAAATGGGGGAATTGATTGTGGATAATAAACTAAGAGTAGGAGTATTAGGCGCAACAGGAATGGTAGGACAACAATACATTAGACTACTAGAAAACCACCCATGGTTTAACGTAACTTATTTAGCAGCTTCCCCTAACTCAGCTGGAAAAAAATATGTTGAAGCAGTAAAAGGAAAATGGAGTATGACTACTTCTATTCCTGCTAATCTTGCTGATAACATTGTTCAAGATGCAAATATTGTTGCTAGTGCAATTGGAAAATGTGATTTTGTTTTTTCTGCTTTAGAACTTGATAAAGCAGCAACTGCAGCACTTGAAGAAGAATACGCAAAGAATGGAATTCCAGTTGTTTCAAATTGTTCCGCACACAGATTTACTCCTGATGTACCAATGTTACTTCCTGAGATAAATCACTCTCACTTAGATATGATTGAAATTCAAAAAAAGAATAGAGGATTTGGAAAAGGATTCATTGTAGTAAAACCAAATTGCTCAGTTCAAAGTTACTTAACTCCACTTTACGCACTTGAACAAAAAGGATACAAAGTTAGTAAAGTAATTTTATCAACAATGCAAGCAGTAAGCGGGGCAGGATATCCTGGAGTTCCTTCACTTGATATTGTGGATAATATTATTCCATTCATTTCAGGAGAGGAAGAAAAATCAGAAAAAGAACCCCTAAAAATATTCGGTTCAATTAAGGATGGAAAAATAGTTAACGCAGAAGGAATGAAATTCTCCGCACATTGTAATAGAGTACCAGTAATTGATGGGCACACAGCATGTGTTTCATTTGAATTTGCTGACAAGAGTAAGAAACCAACTAAAGAAGAAATTCTAAAAATCTGGAAAGAATTTACTTCAGTTCCTCAACAATTAAAATTACCTTCAGCTCCAATTCAACCAATAATTTATACTGAAGAAGAAAACCGACCACAGCCAAGAAAAGATAGAGATGCTGACAAAGCAATGGCAATAACTGTTGGAAGACTAAGAGAATGTAATGTATTTGACTTTAGATTCGTTGGATTAAGTCACAACACTGTTCGAGGAGCAGCAGGTGGCGGAATACTTAATGCTGAACTATTGAAAGCAAAAGGTTACCTTTAACCTTTTACAGGCAAAAGGGTTCTTGTAACCCTTTTATAGGAAAAGAGTTCTTGGGAGATAATTGTTATGCGATCCCAACAAAATAAAATTTTATCTTCAATTCATAAGGGATTCAAAAAATTAATTGCTTTGCCTTATAGCGACAAACTTACTTCTATTGAAGCTCGTACACAGCGATTACATGACACTCGCCATGAGTTATCTGTAAGAAAGGCTAGACTAAAAATTATTTCTGCTCAAGCCAAGGGAAAAAGAAAAGAACTTCTTCAAGCACAATTACGCCAAGCCGAAATTGCACATAATGAAATTGAAAAAGAATACCAAAAAGCACTATTAGAACTTAATAAATAAATTAAAAACTATTTGAATTTGTTTCTATTGTTATTTTCCTCTAATAAAAGTTCCAATTGATTTCCCTTTTGAGAACCCATTAATTGAATCTGCTCCTGAAACGAAAACATTTAATCCATTATCTCGTGCAGTGAAAATTGAGTTTAGTTTTGAATCAATTCCTCCTCTCCCATCATTAGAGTTCTTTTCCATTTGCATTAATTCTTCTTGGCAAGTCATTTCTCTTAGTATTTCTCCATCTCTTCCAATTAAACCATTTTTTGTAGTAAACATTACAACAAGTTTTGCGCCTAATTGATTTGCAAGTAGTACAGATAGGGAATCATTGTCAGTAAATGCCCCGTTTTTTCTTAGTTCCTCAGTTGCAACCACATCATTTTCATTAACAATTGGAACAACTTTTTGTTCAAACAAAAAATCAAAAGTATTTTTTATATTTTTTACACAATCTTTGTCTGCAAAATCTCTTCCGGAGAGTAAAATTTGAGCACACTCCACTCCAAGTGAATCAAATCTTTTTCTATACTCTTCCATTAAATGCATTTGCCCAATTGCGGCTAATCCTTGTTGAGTTTTGATTGTAAATGGCTTTTCCCCTTGAAAATTAATTCTTCTTTTGCCAAGACCAATTGCTCCGCTAGTGACCAAAATAACATTTTTTCCAAATGATTGAAGAAGAGCTATCTCGTAAGTTAACTCAGTTAGAAACTTTTTATTTATTTGAGAGGAATCCATTAAAGTATTAGTTCCAACTTTTAGTAAAATTGTATTTGCAGAGCTAAGCGAGTCAGAAAAAGAACTATTAGTTAGGAATACAC
>CAZOCW010000073.1:0-1101 GCA_964578405.1 uncultured archaeon
TTTTTGGAAATGGAGATTTATATGTATACGGGCACAATTTAGAATTATTTCAAAATGGCCACACCATCAAATTTGAAGGTTCTGGACAATATATTTATGCAACTTCAGGATCTTGTGACAGAATTTATGCAGATTATGGTGATAATGCAGGATGCCTTATCGATACAGGAAGTGGCATAACACTAGTTCAAAGAAAAGGAGGTAATGGAGATATTTCAATTTCAGGAAAACCTCTTGACACTCTTAATGTTGATACAAGTAATGTTGGTGCTAGCGGAGAAGATTGGATTCATTATTATGTTGGAAATGCTGTAATTATTCTTGCAGGTAGACATTCTGGTTTCCAAGGAGACATAAGTGGAATTAATACCACTATTACTTATAAAGACAAACTGCAAAAAGCTGCAGCTGGATTTGGCAATGAAATTCTAACAATGCATTTCCAAGGAGGATCTTGGTCTGTTGGTGAATGTACTGGTGGAAGTAATTGTGCTTTAGCAGGACAAACTATGCTTGGCCAGCTCCAATACGGAAATGCTCCTTATGCGGAAGTAAAAAAGAAATCTATTTGGGCGACAGTATTAATTGTTGTCGTTGTAATACTTTTAATAATTGCTTCGATTTTTTGTCCAGTATTGATTGCAGCACTTGGGCCTGTATTTGCTACTGCTGCTACGGCTACCACTGCAGCTACTTTAACTCTTACCGGAACTCTCGCCGTCGGTGTAGTTGGAGGCGCTTGTATGGGTGCGGCAATGTCCCTCGGTACGACATATGCTAGTACTGGCGACGTCGGTGCATCATTTAGTGCAGCTGGAAAAGGTGCAATTACTGGTGCAATTACTGGACTTGTTACTGCAGGATTTGGTTATTGGTTAGCTGGTGGCCAGACTGTAGGAAGTGCGTTGTCTGTTCCACCTTCTGCTGGTGCCAGTACTACTACTACTGCCACAGCTACTGCCGCAACTACTGCCGCAACTACTACCACAGCTACTGCCGCAACTACTGCCGCAACTACTGCTGCGGCTCAAGCAGCAGCTCAAGCTGCATTTCAAGCTAGTGTAACTGCCGTAGAGCATGCAATCGCAACAGCTGTTGTTG
>CAZOCW010000073.1:1111-5048 GCA_964578405.1 uncultured archaeon
ATGAATGCAAAAAGTATGTTTATATCTGCAATATCTGCAGGTTTACTTGCTGGTGCTGGTAGAATTATGCCTACACAATCTTCTTATCAAGTTAGCTCGATGACAATTGATATGAATAGTGTGCAGCAATTTGTTTTAAGACAAGCAGTTACTGCCGCTTCTGGTGCTGTTCAAGGAAAAGAGTGGGATGATATTTTAATGGATGTTGCAACTGAAGTCGCAGTATATTCCGCAACAACAATGATTAATAATTATGTAGATAATCATTTTGCTGATCAAGCTGTAAAAACAACTGATTCAAAAACTAATATTGATAATAGAGCTGCACTTGCAGATAGAAGTACAGCGTACCAACAACTTGCATCTGGTACTACTGAATTTTTGTTAAGATCTGCTGCTTTATCTTTGAGAGATTCTGATACAACAACATTATTTGATTATGTGAATATGGGTGCAACTATTCTTGGACAAAGATCATTAATTGTGTACAATCAATATGCTGAAACTGCAAGAGGAGACGCATTAAAAGAGAATGTAGAACTGGCTAAAGAAAGAGAAAAGGAAGCAGCGACTGAGGAAGATAGAATCGCAGCTCGAAAAGATATTGCAGTAGCTCAAAATAATTTGAATTCTTGGGAAGCAGGTCAAGCAAAAAAAGCTCAAGACTTTATTGTGAGAACATATGGTGAGAATTCAGAAGAAGCCAAAATTACTACTTCTGATTATAAAACGATTGCTACAAGTTTAAGTCTAAATACAGCAGTAAACAATGAAGCAATTGCAAAAATAAATTTAGCACAACGACAACAAAATGTTACTTTCTTGACACAAAATGATGCTCCACCGTCAGCAATAGAAAAAGCTAAAGAAGATTTAAGACTTGCTGATAAACAATTAGCATTATCTACATCTTTAAGAGCAGAATCTCAACTACTAGCAGATAAAACTATTGCTGATAATTTAAAATTGCATGCTGATGATGTAGCTAAAGAATTAAAAAGTATTGGTGCAAATCCAACACAAGCAAATTCTGCTAGAAAAGTTGAATTAGAAGAAGCATCAACAAAATTAAAAGCTGATTTAGAAAAACAAGTAAAACAAAATGCAGAAACTCAAATAGCATTAAAACTGGAATCAGCAACTTCTCAATATATATATAATACTTTAGTTAAAGAAGATGCTCAAATTGCATTATCTGTTGCACAAGATGAAGCTGATAAATATGCTGAAAAAAGTTTTATAGGCAAATTATTCTCGAGTGATAAAGAAACAGAAGCTAAAATAGCTAAAGAAAATTTATATAATGCAGATTTAGCATTAAAGACTTCAGAAGTAAAAGTAAATGAAGCAACTATTCAAAAAACTCAAGTTGAAATACAAAGCATTGAAGAAAAAAGAAAAGCCTTATTAGAAAAACAAAGACTGTATCCTACTGAATTCAAATTAGATAAGCAGAATGCCATTGATTTAGCAAACTATAACGCTCAAATCGCATCTAAAAATCAAGATGTATTTGTTGCAGCATCTGAAATAGAACAAGTAAAATTTGAAATTAAAGATACACTCGAACAAAAATATGTATTAATAAATAGTCAGAAAACAGAACAAGAAAATACTTTATTAGGTAAAATATTTGGTGTAGATGACACTAAATTTAAAGTTGTTGAGTCCGAACTGAAAGCTGCAACAATTGATTTAATTGAAGCAGAAAAATCAAAATCAAAAGCAGAATCAACAGTATACTTCGAACAAATAAATCAATATCTTAATAATGGTGCAAATAAAGATACTGATCCAAATGTTCTAAAATTAAAACAGGCGATAATTGCTAATAGTCAAGCTATAGCAGATAAAAATGATGAAATTATTAGCATAAAGAATGATGAAAGAATAGTAGCAAGTGCAACTCTAGAAACAGCACAAAAAGAAGCTGCGGCATATAACGATAAAAGTTCTATTGGAAAATTCATTACAAGATTATTTTCAAGTGATAAAGAAGCAGATTATCAAGCTGCTAATAAAGTATATTCTCAATTAGAATCAGAACAAAAAACATTAGAAAATCAAAAAGTCATAGAAAGATTAAATACGGCATTGCAGTTGGGTGATGAAAATTTAGCAAATAGTATAATTGAATTTGAAAATAAAAATCATACTGGTGTGTTAAAAGATATTAGTGATTTAAAAGGCACACTTAAAATAACTAAATTAGGTGATACTGGTTATGCTACTGCACATAATCTTCTTACTGGCGAAGACACTATAATTAATACAAACGGTATAGAATTCGGTGGTAAAAATAGTGTAGACGTATACAAGAGCATTACGCAATCAATTCCTGGTCCTGATCCTAGTAAAGTAATAGTAAGTGGTGACGACGGAATTTACAGATATTATGAAAATGGAAACTTAGTAGGTTTAAGTAATTCATCAGATAAAACTAATATTCAAACTCCTGAGCAATTTTTCACAACACAGAAAAAAGCGTCTTTCTTTAGTAAATTATTTGGTGGCGAAGATCAGAATATATATTATGATCCAATAAATAAAGAAGAAATAACTGCTGATCAATATGCTGCAAGAGTCCAAAATTTACGTGATAATTCGAATATACTCTATGCAGCTTCTAAAAATAAGGGGGTCGTAGTAATAACTCCGGACATATTAGATTCAGCAGGATTATCTACACTTGATTATTTTAATCGACAATCTCAAAATTGGGAACAGAAAACAACAGGCTCTTTATGGTGGAAAAAGACCGAATACAAAGATCCAGTTACAGGAGACTGGGTTTCACAAGACGTTAAAACACAAAGAACTGCAACATATGATCAAATGCAAAAAGATGCTTGGGATACATCCTTAAGAAATAATTTGTTGAAGAATCCTAATGTTGATGATACAACTCTTGTTGATAAATATGTAAAAGCATCTAGTGATGGTAGACTAATTGATTTAACTGAAGATGAGAGATCTTTAATTAGTGAAAAGACTTTAAAATCTATTGATGACAGAAATATTGTTTTAGCAAAACAATCAGTTAATGAAATATTAGAAAGTGGAAAAACCATCAATTTTGAAGATAAAATTCCTGGATCAGATATGTCCTATATAGATATTTTCACAAAAACAGATGCAGGTGTAAATTGGTTAAATGAATACGAGGAAAGAAAAGAGTTAATGACAAACACAAATGCCAAATTGGCGAAAGGTGAAATTGTAATTATTGGAGAATTAACTGAAAGGCAAAAAATTATTTTAGGGCCAGAGATGTTATTATCAATACAAAAAACAAATTCTTTCTTAAATATTAAAAACGCTGTTGACGAAAGAAGAAAGGATAATGGTGGAAAGTATGTTATAACTGATCAAGAAAAAGCAGTTCTTGAAAAAAGTGATGCAGGTAAAGATTATATCTCTAAAACTGCAGATATAAATAAATATGTTGATGCATATACAACTATAGCTACTCAGCTACAAAATGGTGTTTTAGCTTCTCCGACTAGTGAACAGAAAACAATATTAGAAACAACTGATGACGGAAAAAAACTACTTGGAATATTAGACCAGAATCGTAAAATTGCTGATCAAAATGCGATTCAATCTTATCAAAATCTTTATGCAGACCCAAATAAAAAAGATACAACTAAACCTTTTGATCCTTCTTTTACAGATTTGAAAAATGATATAACTATGACTGCACCTGCAGTCGTTGCAAGTTCATTAGGGTTAGGAATGAATGGTAATCGTTTATATACACCAGTAGAAGAATTAATGTTTACAAAGCAAGAATTTGGATCTTATTTATCTGATAAAATGAATATTGCTCAAAGTCAAAAAACAAATATTTTGCTGAGTGATTTCGAGAAATTATATTTAAGTGATAAACAACTAAACGCAATTGACAAATATAATGTTCAGACTACATATTCATATT
>CAZOCW010000074.1:0-4997 GCA_964578405.1 uncultured archaeon
CTTGTAGTAGTCTCGGTTCTAGATAATTTAATGAAAGGAGCCGCTTCTCAAGCAATACAAAATATGAATTTGCTTTTCGGGTTTGATCAAAAAGAAGGGCTAATTTAGTATTTGGAATTTATAGTAACTTTGCCATAATTATTTCGTCAAATAATTTTTTATCTCTTTGAAGAGCTTTTCTTTTTATTCCTTCTTTCTTAAATCCAAACTTTTTATAAAACTCAATTGCTTTCTTGTTGTCAATAAATACTCCTAGTTCGAGTCTTTTTAATTTTTCAGATTTCGCTCTTTGTAATATACTTTTCATTAGTTTTGTTCCGATTCCCATTTTGTGAAAGTTCGAATCCACAAATATTACAAAATCCGCTGAGTGGTTCATTCTTCCTTCATAGGGCCTAATAGAAGCAAATCCGAGTATTTTTTTTGAATCTATTGCCAAAAAGGTATTTTTTGGTTTCTCTTTAAATTTTTTAATAAGTCTTTTTGCAGTTGTTCTTTTTTTAGTGCTAAGAGTAAATTTTGTTATTTCTGGGGAGAGCCATAACTTTGCAAGTTCTTTGGCGTATTTTTTCTCAAAATGTACTATTTTCATTATTCCACTAATACTTTGGTGCATTTGGTTTATTTAATTTTACTCTAAGGGGGACTTGTACTTTTGAGTCAGTTGCCCCCCACTTGTGTTTTTTTAAACCCTTTTTAGTGATTCTTACTTATAGAAAAATGGTGTTATTTTGGCTAAAAATAAGATTCTTGTAACAAGTGCTTTACCTTACGTAAATAATGTTCCTCACTTGGGAAACTTAATTGGTTCTGTTTTGAGTGCGGATGCTTTCGCAAGATTCATGCGAATTGATGGAAATGAAGTACTATTTGTGTTAGGTACTGATGAACACGGTACTACTGCAGAAGTTAAGGCTCTTGAAGAAGGAGTAACTCCAAGGCAATTAGTTGATAAATATTTTATAATTCACAAATCCATTTATGATTGGTTTGAAACTAGTTATGATTGTTTAGGGAGAACTTCAAGTAAAGAAAATGCAGAGATTGCTCAGCATATTTTCAAGAAACTTTATGAAAATGGGTTCATCACAGAACACACTACTACTCAGCTTTACTCAGAAAAATCAAATAAATTTCTAAGTGATCGTTTTGTTGAAGGAGAATGTCCATATTGTCACGCAAGTGGAGCAAGAGGAGATCAGTGTGATGCTTGTGGAAAACTCTTAGAGCCAACTGAATTAATTAACCCTATTTCAAAAATTGATGGAACTAAACCAGTAATGAAAGAAACAAAACACTTGTATATTGATTTGCCAAAAATTGAACCTGATTTGCAAGCTTGGTATGACACAACTAAAAAGAAATGGAGTGATGTTGCAGTTAACATTACTGGTCAATGGCTAAAACAAGGTTTGAAAGAAAGATGTATTACTCGCGATCTTGAATGGGGAGTAAAAATTCCTCTTCCTGGTTGGGAAAATAAAGTATTTTACAGTTGGTTTGACGCTCCAATTGGATACATTGGAATTACAATTGAAAATAAACCAGACACTTGGAAAGAATGGTGGATGAATAAAGATGTTAACTTATACCAATTCATGGGTAAAGATAATGTTCCTTTCCACGGAATAATGTTTCCTTCATTTTTAATTGGAACAAAAGAAAATTGGAAGCTTGTTGATTATTTAGCTTCAACTGATTATTTGAATTACGAAGATAAAAAGTTCTCAAAAAGTAAAAGCACTGGAGTATTTGGGGATTCAGCAAAAGACACGGGAATTGCTGTTGATATTTGGAGATATTATTTATTTAGAATCAGGCCTGAATCAGGGGATTCAGCTTTTGAGTGGAATGATTTCATGATGAAGGTAAACAATGAACTAGTTGGAAATTATGGTAACTTTGTAAATAGAGTAATTTCACTTGATGAAAAATATAATGAACTTAAGAAAGCAAAAAAGAACTCAAATACTTTAATTGAAAAAATCACTCCTCTTGTTAAAGAATATCAAGAACTATTCAAGCAAGTACGAATTAAGGACGCTCTTCTAAAAGCAAATGAAATTAGTTCTGTTGGAAATAAATACTTGCAAGACACAGCCCCTTGGACTTTATCAAAAACGGATATGCAGGGCGCATTATCAATAATTGCTGAGTGCATTGATTTGTGTAAAATTTTAGCAGTATTGTATCACCCATTTACTCCAAATGCAAGTGAAAAAGTTTGGGGAATGCTTAATGAATCAAAAACATTACTTGAAACTGGAATTGAAGGTAGTTTTAAAGAAATTGAAGAGGGAAGACAATTAAAGAAAGAAGGAATTTTGTTTAGTAAACTTGAAGAGAAGCAAATTGCTGAGTTAAAAGAAAAGTTTGCCGGAGCACAAGATGCTGTTGCTAATCCTAAAAATTCTACTAGTCCAAAAGCACCTGTAATGAAGAAAAACTAACATTTGTCTAAAGCAGAAGCTTTTCCTTTTCTTTTTAAACATTTTCTTCTTGTTTATTTTCAGTTTTGCACGGGGTTGTTGTTGCAAAACTTAAGTAACCTTGTTTCAACGTCGTTGAAACTAGTGGGTTATAGGGTTTCACTAACCCATATTAATGGTTTCAGCACCTAATATGTAAGAAAAGTGATAACAAGTTAAGTAAGAAAAGTTGAGTGGTAAAATGATTTGCGTTATAGCATTAGTATTATTTGCAGTACTGGGGCTCATCTCAGCTAAATACAGAGCTTATTTCTTTGAGGCACTAGATTGTGTTTTTAGAAAAGTTACTTTAAGAAAATGCACTACTTCTTTTGATAAGAAAATGAAAATGAAAGTGACTACAAGACTTTCAGGATTGAATAAAAATGTTGGAGGATTTGTTTTCAAGCATTTTGAAACAATTTCTTGGATTTTTACAATTATAATGATTCTTTCAATGATTTGGAGTTTATACGTTGGAGTTACTGGAGTATACAATTGGGTGGCTTATGGGAATTGTAATGGGCCGAACAGTACGGAACTTTGTGTTTTGAATAATTTGACTGGTAAACCTAGTCCTAATCCAGTATTGGTGGATAACAATTTGGGAGTTGATTGTAATACCCCTTTAGTCAAATAGGGTTTATGATTATTTGCCTTGGGAGTAGGTTTAAAAGTTGAATTTAGTTGTTTTTTTTAAAAGTAATTTATTTTTATTACTAAACATTTTGGAGGATTTGGTATGAGTAAAGAACATAAGGAACATGCTCATCATGAGCATCATGCGCACGTAGAGGCTGCTTCTCAAGAACAAAAATTTCTTGGACTCAACTTATCTACTATCGCTTTAATGGCAGCATTAGTAATAGTAACTGCTATTGTAGCAACATGGGTTGGATTTGGGGCAGGGGTAATGACAGTTCCAAACGATAATTCAACACCAGTACAAGTTCAAACTATTGACAAAGTAAGTATGATGTCAAATGTTGGAAAATATATTAATGATAATTTCGCAAATAATGGAATAACTTTTGTAGTTGAGGACGCAAACAATACTGTTGGCGGACTTGCAGAGTTAAACATTTATGCAGTTAAGGATGATACTAATCAATTAGCGGGAATAGCTTATGCTAATTCAGAAAAAATTGTTTTAGCAATGGATAAAGCAATGGATATGAGTAAACCAGTTGCAAAACCTCCAGTAAATACAGAACCTCCAGCTACAGCAACACCAGTAAAAACAGACAAACCTGTTGTTGATATGTACGTAATGAGTTTTTGTCCTTACGGAAACAAAGCAGAAGACACAATGTTGCCAGTATATAATTTATTGAAAAATAAAGCAACTTTTAACATTCACTTTATTGTGAACGTTAACGGTACTGAAGTTCAATCATTACACGGAGCTCCTGAAGTAGTACAAAACCAAAGAGAAGCTTGTGTTCAAAAGAATTATGATTTGAACAAGATGCTTAACTTCATGGTTTATGTAAATGATAATTGTGGATCAAACGGATCATGCTGGGAAACTGGCGCAACAGCTTTAGGTATTGATAAAGCAAAGATCAATGCTTGTGTTGCAAGTGACGGACTTGCTTTAATGAAAGCAAACGCTGACGCTTCAGCAGCTGCTAACGCAAACGGTTCTCCAACTTTAATAATAAATGGAGTTAACTCAACTGCAGTTTACCAATACGGAAATGCAGAAGCATACAAGAAAGCAATTTGTGATTCATTCACAACTGCTCCTAGCGAATGCTCTACAGTTTTAAGTGGTAACGCGACAGCAACTACTCAAGGCGGAAGTTGCTAAAATAAAAATTAAAATCCTGTCGGCAAATGTCGACAGGTTTCTTTTTCTATATTTCTATTCTAGTTTTGTATATTGCTTAAAGGTTTTGAAATGCTTGAGTTTCTTTATGATAAAAGATTTCTTTTTCTGCTTGCGTTAACAAATTTTGTAGCTGGAATTTATTCACTTACTTATTATTTGCCCCAATTAGATCAAACAACTCCATTGTTTTGGATTTTTGTTGCTGATTGTCCAATTTTTGCTTTATTATTTGGAATTAATGTTTTACTTTTAATTAAAGAAAAACCAAGTCCAATGCTTTCGTTAATCTCAATTGTTGGAAACATTAAGTATGGTCTTTGGACAATTTTTGTTTTTTATTTAAGTGCAAATATGGGTTTGTATTGGTTGTTTATTCTAAGTCATCTTCTTTTAATCATTGAAACAATTATTTTTGCAAAATTATTTCAATTTAAACTCAAACATGTGCTTGTCGCAGTACTTTTTTTTTTAATTAATGATTTCTTTGATTATGTTTTAGGCACTCATCCATTGGTTTTAGATGAAATTCTTTCAAAAGTAGCTCTTTTTGCGATAATTTCTTCAATATTGCTCCCAATAGTGCTTGCGGTTCTATTTTCTGTAACTCAAGAGAAACAAATAAAAAAAGTGCATAAAGAAGTCCCTAAAGAAAGCATAAAGAGGGGTAAGTGGGCAAAAAGATTATAAAGCGGTTC
>CAZOCW010000075.1:0-4866 GCA_964578405.1 uncultured archaeon
ATTTTGATATTACTAGTGGTGGAAGTTTTCTTGAAAAACTTAATACTTTAGTTCAAGAATATAAACCAAAAAGAATGATCATAGATTCTTTAACAACTTTAACTGATTCTCTGATGGTTGCAGGAATTGGGGAAGATAATGGATTTTCTATGGTGCAAATTGCAGAAACAGTGAATCCAATTCCAAGAACGGAACAAATAATAAGCAAAAGTATTCTTTACAAATTGTTTAAGGAAATTAAGAAATTTAATATTACTACTTTGCTTACTACTGAAATGCCTGAAGATCAAAAGTCATTAAGTGCAGATGGTGTCTCTGAATTTATTGCAGATGGGGTAGTTGCATTGTATTATCTTGGTGTGGGGAGTACAGAAAATAGAAGTTTGTTAATTAGAAAAATGAGATATACAGATCATGAAAAGAAAACAAAGATTTATTCAATTGCGGTAAATGGAATTGAAGTGCTTGCTGATGAAGCTTATGGCTTATAGTGTTATTTCTAAACTGATTGCTTTTGCTGAAGTTCCTTACCCCATAACAGTAGTTATGATGGTAATTCCTTTTTTTTTAGGCGGGTTAATTGCGGGATTGGTCCCATCTCTAAGTTTTTTTTTGATATGCTTTTTATTGATGTTTTCCTATATTGGGGGGTTTAACACCCTAAATGCGATTTCTGACTTAAAGTTAGATTTAATTAGTAAGCCCCATAGGCCTCTTCCTTCGAAAAGATTAACTTTGGTTGAAGCCAAAATTTATTCAGTATTTCTTTTCATAATCTTCTTGGGTATTTCAGTTATTATATTTTCGACTGAAATTTTTGTATTAAATGTTTTATTTGTTTTATTTGCTTATTTATACTCGAATATTATTCATTTAAAAAAAATTCCTTTTGCGGCCAATATTTTTTTAGGAATAGTTTATACCTATTTTCCATTATTGCTCGGGTGGTATTTGGTAAAGGGGGATTTAAATGTGCCAATTATAGAATTTTCGTTGATATTTATATTTACGACAATAGTCCTTTTTTGTAAAGACTTTGAAGATTATGTTGCTGACAAAAAATATGGAGTTAAAACTTTTGTAAATATTTTTGGGTTGAAAAAAGCATTGTTTTTTGTATCAATTGCTTTTTTACTATTTTTTATTTTTTTTTCTTTTTTATTTTTAGGCCAAGTTCTTTTTATCCAATATGTTGTCTTTTTATCTTTGGTTTCAACAGTTTTTCTTACGGTTTTGAACTTTAATTTAAATTTACAAATAAGTATGTCATTTACATTTTTTAAATTATTAACTCTTCAAGTTATAGTTTTTCAAGTTATCGTTACATTAATTAGTATATTATAGGGGATTGTATGTTTGGTGTTGCTGCAAAATTGCTAATGGCGAATGCCTTTAAATTAGAACAAGGCGAAATACAAATATTTAACATTCCTGTAGTTATGATGCCTGCTGATGCCCAAGTACATTTGTTAAAAAATAGTATTGATAAATTAGGTGTTCAAGAGGGTACTGAATTATTGTATAATTCTGCAAAAGTAGGGACAAAACAGTATTGTGTGGAATTACTTCGGAATACAAATGCTCGGGGGGCTGAGCTATCAAAATTGTATTCAGATATTGTTACTTTGGCGGGTTATGGGGTTGCCAGTTTAGTTAAATTTGATTATCCTAACAAGATAGTTGTCTGCAGGTTTACAAACTCTCCAATAGCCAAAAGATATAATTTGTTAATTGGTAAATCAAAATATCCAGTTGACGCAATTACTTTGGGTCTTTTTGCAGGTTCTTTCGGGGTTTTGTTTAATACTGATTTTGATGCAATTGAGGTTAAATGTGTGGCAATGGGCGACCAATATTGTGAATTTGTTTTTGCGCCACCTGAAGAGATTGAAAAAATAAAGTTGGCAATGAACACTGCTAAAAAGGGTGTTTGAATGGTAAAAATTTAGTTTTCTGAACTTAAACCCGGATATGATCTTGTTGTAGTTGGATTTGGTTCAGCAGCAGCTTCCTTTTCTAGGTATATTCAAGATAATTTTTCTGTGTTAATCATAGAATCCAGGTCTATTCCTCGGGCCAAACCTTGTACGGGGGTTATTGCAAAATTTGCTCATCAATATCTTGAAGAAAATAAAATGCCCAATTATGTTTTTGAAGAACCTCATCTTTTAGATGTTGAATACTTGGATTGGGATAATAATTTATCCAAATATGCTGGCAAAGGATATTACAATACTGATCGGCACAGATTTGATTCTTGGCTTTCCGAGGTTGCTTTAAAAAGAAAAAACATACATGTGCTCGAAAAAACTGCGTTTGTTGATTTCGTGAATATTGATTCTAAACTTTTAAAAGTAATTATTCAAAATGAGGAAAACACGTCTTCAATTGTATCAAGATATTTGGTTGGTTGTGATGGAGCTTTATCTGCAGTTAGACGAAAAATAATTAAAACTGACATACCTTATTATTTGCCAACAAAACAAATGGCTGTTAATAATGGATCAATAAAGTATCCTTTATTTATTTTCGATAAAGAAGTTTCTGATTATTACAGTTGGTTAGTTCCAAAAGGGGACTATGTTGAAGTTGGTGCCGGTGTAACACTTGAGGAGCCAAAAGAAAAATTTGATTTATTTATTGAAAAAGTAAAATCTAAATTTGGGCTTGAGCCTTTTGGAGAAGTTCAATCGGCAGTGGTATTGCGGCCAAGAAGTTTGAGAGATATTTTTCTTGGTTCAAATAATGTTCTTATTTGCGGCGAAGCAGCTGGATTAATTACCCCTAGTGGTGCTGAGGGAATAAGTTTTGCACTTTTTAGTGGGAAATTTGCTGCGCAAGCAATTAATGAGTCATTTGAATCAGCAATAAGTAATTATGAAAATAAGTGTCAAGTATTAAAAGAAAGATTGAAAAATAAATTTGAAAAATCAAAAATGCTGAGTAATCCTGAAACAAGAAAGAAGTTATTCTCCTAATGGTTTTTATTTGAACTTTGGTAAGTATTCTTTTCTATACTCTTCAGCTAATTTTGAGTTTTTAGTAATTATTACTTGTATGTCTGGTTGTATTTCTCGCATCAGGAGTATGTGTTTTGCTAACTTGAATTCTCTCACTTTTTCAGGTAATCGATTTTGTATTGCCCATAATTTTCTAAAGACTGATGGATAAATTATTTCTGCAATATAATCCCCAATTACCATTTTGTCACTTAGCGGGGTTGCACATTTTACACTATATTTTATATCTTTCATGCCATATGCGAGCAGGGTTTCGCCAAACATTTGGTCGACTTTATTTTTTTCCTCAACAAATACATGCCATTCGTTTTGTTTGCATGCTTTTTTTAGTCCTGTTAGGTGTCTTTCTTCCAAGCCCACTAATGAATAACAAAACCGCCATAATGCGATACAGGGTCTTTTCAGTGGATTTGGTGCAATCATTATTTTGTCTACTAAAAACCAACCTACTTCAAGTATTCCTTTAAAGTTCAAAGTTATTGTTTCTCCTTCGTCTATATTTTTAAGATTAATTTCTTTCAGTTCTCTGTTTACTTTAAGGGATAGTTGCTCCGCATTTTTCCTAAAATTTTCAACCCAAATGGCGTTAATTGAATAGACTCCATTTTCTTTGATTAGGATTGATTCCAAAAGCATTTGTTTTAGGGTTTTATGGGTTGCTTGGTAGGTGCTTGTGAGTGCGTAGTCTCTTTGAAGTTTGGAGTATATTTGTTTTGCAGTGAGTGGTTTGTTATTTGAAAGCAAATCAACTATCTTTCCCTTAATCCCACTAGTAAATGTGCCAAAAGAACTATCGTTCATAGTATAGTTCTGTTCAAACTTATTTTAAAGTTTTTCTAGTTAGATTTTCTTAAATTAGTTTTTTTCCAAGTGTTTCATAATCATTTATCTTCACAAGCCATCCTTCGGTTTTGATGGTTCCAGTGGATTCGAGTTCTTTTATTACTGTGTCAAGTTTTTTCTCGCAGTAGTTGGCGAAGAGTAGGAGTTCGTTTTTAGCATAGTATTTTTGTTCGGTTAAAAGAGCAAAAAGTATTTTTTGGTGGGTTTGACTAAAATGGGGGTGCTCTTGGGCTTTTTTGAAATATGCATTTTCAAGAACGCTAAGCATTAAGCTTCCCCCATTATTAGTGTTTCTGGTTTGCAAGGGATTTTTTTGAAAAAGAGTTGTTTTGTTTTGGATTTATGTTCAACTAAAAGAAAGTTGTCAATTACCATTTCTTGAATGATCTCTTGGACTTGATCATACTCGAGGTAACTAATTATTCTTTCTTCCAATTGTTGGAGTTTTGGTGTTTCCATATTACTAATGCTGTTTGGGGCATTAATACACCTGTGGTTGAAAATTAATCAACCAAATGGTTGATTTTTAATTAGTCTAAAAATATCAGTTTATTCAAAGTTAAACAAACTTATTGCTTTGTTCAAATCTTCTTTTTGAATAATAAAAATACTATCCGTCCAGCAGGAAATTACTTCGTAAATGTTTACTCCGTTTTCTGCAAGTAAACTAGTTAGAAATGCAATTACTCCTGTAGTTCGTTCGATTTCTTTAGTTGTTTTAATGTTGATCATGCTTAGTCCGTGGTTTTGTTTTATTATTGAGTGTTTTAGTTTTTGTTCAATTGTTGATGAATATTTCTCTTGTGTTATTATTGTATAACTTGCGCTTCCTTCAATAAAATAAAATGTTCCAACCTCCGTTCGAATGTTTTTTTGGAGTTCATCAATTGTAGTCAAATCAATATTTTTTGTAAGAACAAACACAATTATTTTATTTTTGATTTCCGTTTCAGAATTTGCAAGTACACTCACAATGGATTTTTCATTATCTTTCTTCTTGTCA
>CAZOCW010000076.1:0-4843 GCA_964578405.1 uncultured archaeon
ACTTGAAATGAAAAAATAATCAATAATACCGCAAAAACAACCCCTTCGCACCCAAATTATTTCTTTACAAAAAGTCTACAACTCACAAATATAACTCAACCAGCATTTGTGGGACAACAAAAAACAAATTTTAGGACATTTAAAAGGGGGTTTATAAACTCTTCTTAAAGTATTTATAAATAGTTTAAGGCTTTAAAAAGGGCCTTTTGGGGTGAAATAGTATGAAGTACACTATTGTAAATATGGTTGCAGCAGCTTCCTTAGACCAAAATTTAGATCTTTATTCTTTAGCGGTAGGAATACCAAATATTGAGTATGAACCTGAACAATTCCCAGGAGCAATACTAAAAATCAAAGAACCAAAAGTATCAATGCTTTTGTTCAAGAATGGAAAAGTTATTTGCTCAGGAGCAAGTTCTGAAGAACAAATCGAACAAGGAATCAGAAAAGCAAACAAAATGATTCACGATGTTCAAAAAGAAGTTAAAATCAAAAGAAACGTTGAATTTGAAATCGTTAACTTTGTTGCTACAGCATCACTTGACATTAATTTAGATCTATTTGATGTTGCAATGAATTTAGACAACGTTGAATATGAACCTGAACAATTTCCAGGAGCAATACTAAGAATGGATGAACCAAAATTAACATTCTTACTATTCAAGAATGGAAAAATGATTTGCGCAGGAGCAAAAAAAGAAGCACACCTAAAACAAGGATTAAAACTTGTTGAAGAAATGGTAAAAAAGAGAATGAAAAAAGGAAAAAAAGCACTAGAATAAAATCAAAATTAGACTAATTTCGAGCACTTTTGGGCGAAAAAAATCGCCCAACAAGGAAGCTTTATAAACCTTGCAGAAGGAAATATAATTAAGGCGGCCAAACCGCGAGGGCAACACCCGGACCCATTCCGAACCCGGAAGTTAAGACTCGCAAGGATTGGCTTGGCACTGATCTATGATTGGAGCCTACCAAACGCTGCCTTACTCTTTGTAATGGTTCGATGAACCATTTGTTTATCCCCACCATCTTGTCAAAAGACTGAAGTATATTTCTTAATGAGTTTACTAAAGTTATTATACTTCAAAATTAATATTATTTAGTTGAAGGGATTAGTTTGGCTGCATATCCACGAAAAATAAAACCACCTACTAAAAAAAGAACTATACTTTCTCAAAAAAGAAAAATGAACTTTGCCCCAACAATCAATTCATCAAAAAATATTGCACGAAGACATTTAGTTTCGCTTATTGCAAAATATATTCGAATACAAAAAACTAATCCTGAAATTGCAAATGAGAGAATTACACAATTAAGAGAAGAACTTTCATTACTTGAAAAAGGAGAAATACAACTACAACGATATACTGTTTTACTTAAGTGGGCAAAGGAACAAAAAGAACAACAAGCAAAAAGAGTAGAACTAAAAAAAGCTAATCGCGCAATGAAAAAGTCAACACAAGTAATTTAAATTAAAAAATAGTATTAAAGATTAAAAAAAATGATTTTTATGAATCAACCAGTTCAAAAATTAAAGGATTATTCATTAAAAGAACTAGCCCCTAGTGAAGAAGAGGTGGCTGGAAAAAAAGGAACCATACATCGACTTCAATTATTACATAAAGGAAACCCCATAGCTCAAATAAAATATGAAATGGAAGGAAGAGGATTAAAGATTTGGAATAGAAATGTTGGAAAATCACCAGAAGAAAGAAGAGAAATCAATAGACTTTTTGCAACAGTACTAGAAAACAAGGACAAAAGAACTCTTGGAGATGAATTATTGTTTCAAGCAATTAGAAAAAGAAAACCACTTGCAATAATTACCCCTCACCAAACCAGTTCATCAAAACTTTCTTGGTCAAGAATGAATCAAGCTTATGGAATAAAACTTGGAGAACCATTACCGAGAAAAATACCAAAACCATTAATAAAAAGAAGAAAATAATTTTTCTCAACTACAGAAACTTATTTAAACAATCAAGACTTTAGTTTCGTAATTAATAGAGGTGTAAATTATGGTAAAAATAACACAAGACCAAGATTCATGCATTGGTTGCGGAGCATGCGCAGCAATTTGCCCAACTGATTGGACACTTAAAGGAGACAAAGCAGAACTTATTGGCGGAAAAAAAGAAGGAAAATTATTTGTTAAAGTTGCTAAGGATGCTGGATGTAGCAAGGATGCAGAAAATGCTTGCCCTGTAAAATGCATTAAGGTAGAATAAATATTTTCAATAGAGCGTGATAAATAACGGATAACGAAAAAAAGATTTCAACAGAAGAAGTTGAAGGCAGTGGTGAAGCGAGTGTTGGGAAGAGTAAATTCCCTGCCCTTAAACCTAAACGAAAAAGTGAAAGAAAAAACGTTTCACGAAAATATTTACGCGCTAGATGGAAACACTTTTTGTCCAAAGATAATAAAGGAAACTTATTAATTGAGGGAATTAATCTTAAGGAAATTGTAAAAAAATACAGTTCCCCACTCTACATTATTGTTGATGAAGAAATACGAGAACGATGTAGAGAATTCAAGAAAGGATTTGACTATTTTCCTTTTAGACCTCAATATGCATGCAAATGTAACTCTAATTTAGAAGTATTAAGAATAATTCAAGAAGAAGGATTTGATTTTGATGCTAGTAGTGTTGGAGAAATAATTTTAGGATTACTTGCTGATTTTAGACCTGAACAAATTACTTTTACTAATTTATACAAATCAAAACAAGACATTATTTTTGCTTTAGAAGTAGGAGTAAGTGCAATAACAATTGACTCATTAGAAGAATTGAACACAGCAATTGAAGCAGGAAATGAAATAAATAAAGCTGTCCCAATTATGCTCAGAGTTAATCCAATGATAACCCTTGGAAATTATACTACAAAAAAGCAACAATATGGAATACCATATTCTTATGCAAAAAAAGCACTGCTAAAAGTTAGGGACAATCCAATTATTAGACTTAAAGGATTTCACTTCCATGGTTCATACGCACATAATACAAAAAGTTACTTTTTAGCAGCAAAGAAATTAATTGATTTGGCTGTATTTGCTAAATCAAATGGAATGTTAATTGATATGCTTGATTTTGGGGGAGGTTTCCCAGTTGAAGCTCCAACAGTTTATCGCCCAGGAAAATACTTCCGACCAAAAGAATTGGGAGAAAGATTTTGCCCATTCTTAAAAAAATTATGTGAAAAAAAAGAAATTCCTCTTCCCACACTTGTTTTTGAACCAGGAAAATTTATTGTTGCAAACGCAGGAATAGGAATAATTGAGGTTGTAAGTAACAAAAAACTTGATAAAAAAGAAATTGTTATTACTAATGGATCTTGTTACTCAATGTTCCCTGATGTTTTAGTTTCACACTGTGATTATGAAATTTTACCAGGAACAAAAATGAGAACTAAGAGCACTTACAAATATGATATTGCGGGATGTACTTGCGATAATATTGATGTTATTGCTACTGTTCAAAAAATGCCTAAACTATCCAAAGGAGATTTACTTGTTGTAATGGATTGTGGAGCATATAGTTTTGCAATGGGTTCAAACTTTAACAACCTAAAACTTGCCCCGATTGTAAAAATTGATAAAGAAGGAAAAACTAAACTCATTAGAAGAAGAGATAGATACACGGAAATCTTTGGTCCAGAACTTGATGTTTTAAAAGTTGCTGGAAAAAACGAAATGAAAAGATTCTATGACCTTTTGAGAAAAAATTATGAAAAAGTAAAAAAAGAAACTGCTTGAAAAGTTAAATTCCAACATAAAAAATAATTAACCCAAACTTATTGAATTTCAATTACTAATTTTTTAAAAGGAACAGAAACCAAAACTGATTGTTTATCTTTCTTTTCAGTTATTAACCCAAGTTTTCTTAATTGCTTTAAATCCCTACTTATTGCCTCTTGTTTTCGACCAAGTTTTTGAGCCAATCCTGAAACTGATTCACAAGGTTTTGGTTTATATTCAATCAACCATTTAAGTAAATCCATTTTTTTGGGAGAAAGTAATTCGTGCAATTCTTCAAAGGATTTTAAGTACAAAGTATTTAGTGGATGAGAAGGATCATACTTATCAGAAAGCAATTCGTCCAAATCTTTATCAAAATTCCCGCCAATAATTATTGTTAGTTTATTATATTTGTCTTCACGCATAAAACCACAAATAAGTTATATAACAACCAAGTTATAAACCTTTCTTATTCATCAGCCATTTTTTGTAATTTTGCCAATTCAAGCAAATATCATTTCTTATCTCTTGAATTGTTTCTTTTGAAATAGAATAAGCGTCAAGTAATTCGACAAAATCTTCACTTTTGTAAAAACGGTGAACATGCACAACTCCGTGCGCTGAATCAAATTGTATTGAAGGAATACTTTTGTTATCAACCAAATGAACTAAAACAATGCAAAACGAAACTAACCGCTTTGACCGTTGAATCAAATCAAATTCATAATCTATAGTAACAACCAAAGAATCCTCGCTTGAGAGTTGCTTTCTCGTTGAATAAGTAACAATACTCATTACAAAAATGCTTTTTCTTAATTTAAAAACAATTTGGGAGTATTTTGCCGGCGATACCAAAATCGTTATTTTGCGTCGCCACCAAAACACAAAGGTTTTGCCGGCAGCTAGAAATTAAAGTTCTTCAAAAATCTTTTTCATTAGTAAAGCATCTTCTTCAATATTTGGAGATTCACAAACAACAATCCCTGCACAATTCATGTCTTTTAGTGCTCGCAAAAGATCTTTATAATTGAAATCTGATTCTTTCAAAAATAAATGATTTTGTTCTCCTTTTTCAGAATACGCTATTCCTGAAACGTGACAATGAAG
>CAZOCW010000077.1:0-4776 GCA_964578405.1 uncultured archaeon
TTTGATTACTCCTCCTTTTCCATCGAAAGTTAGTTCTCCACTTGCTCCAGAGTAACTCTTTAGAGTATTCAAGTACTCTTGTAGTTTGTCTGAATCTGTGCTGTTTGTTTTTTCAATGGCATTTGCTAGTAGCATTACGGAATCGTATGCTGTATCTGCTCCGATTTCTATGCTTCCTGTTCCGTATTTTGATTCATATTTTTCTTTGAATGTTTTTGTTGGAGTTAAGAATGTTAAAAATTCCATTCCCTCGTATGCTCCTTGTGCTGCTTTTACTGAATCCATGTCTACTGTGATTGAGTAGATTGGTAATTGCATTCCTAGTTCGCGTACTCTTTTAGCAACTTTTGCTCCAATTAATATTCCGTCAGTTGTTGAAACAATTGCTGTTGCTTTTGTTGCGTTTGCTAATTTTGTTGCTTCTGTAGAAACATCGTTTTGTCCTGGCAGTGGTTCTACCATTACTTCGATTGTTCCTCCAAGTTCTTCAAACCTTTTCTTGAAAGCGTTTGTTTGATCCTTTACCCAAATTTCTTGTGCTCCAATTAATACTACTGTTTTGTGTCCTTTGTTGTAAACGTAATCCGCCAATTGTGCTGATAGGATTACATCATGTGGCCATGTATTGAAAATATATTTACTTGACTCGTTGAATTCAGGTTTTCCCAGGGATGGGGACATTAGTATTACTTTTTTAGAATCTGCTAATTGTGTTAGTGGTAATCCTGTACTTGACCATGTTGTTCCAACTATTACATTTATTCCGATTGAAGTTAGGAATTCAAATGCGCTTAATGCTTTTTTTGCATCTCCTCCATCATCTTGATAATTAATTTCTAATTTCTTTCCATTAATTCCTCCATTGGAATTAATTTCCTCTACTGCTAGTTCTGCTCCGTTTTTTGCTGCAGTTCCCCAAGCTGATCCCTCTCCTGTTAATATTCCAATAAACCCAATTTGGATGTTATCATTTTTTTGTGCAGTGAATAATCCTGTTGAGTTTAGTGTTGGAGTTAAAAGTACTCCTAGTGCAAGTACTGCAATTAATCCAACTATCATTAGTTTCAAATTTGTTTCCATAATTCACAACCCCCAATTTCCCAGTTAACTGTTTAACTGTAAGTAGTGTTTGTGTTAGGTTGCTTTTATGCAATAATTCTCCTGTTGAGGAGGACAAAAGAAAGAATTATAAGTTTCTTTTCACTAGTATTAGTTATGGAACTTGATGTGTTGCAAGAAATTGGTTTAACTCCTGCTGAAGCAAAAGTGTATTTAGCACTTCTTGAAATGGGCCCAGTTTCCGCAAAATATATTTTAGATAAAACCGAACTTCATAATTCTGTAGTTCATACCACCTTAAACCGTTTAATTGAGAAAGGATTTGTTTCTTTTGTTAAGAATGGTAAAAAAAATATTTATCAAGCAAGTGATCCAAAACATGTGGTTGATTTTATTGATGCAAAAAAAGAACGATTTCAAGAGATTTTGCCCTCTCTTCTTGCAAAAAGGGGAATGAATATTGATAAGCCCGAAGTTACCACTTTTCGAGGAATAAGGGGAGTAAAAGAATTATTGTTAGAACTTCTTGATGCTGGGGGAAATGAACATCACACGCTTGGTTCTTCTTCAAAGTCTTTAATGCTTGGGGACGCTTGGTGGGTGGATTACAATGCTAAAAGAGTTAAGAAAAAAATTCATGCAAGATTATTATTCAATTCCTCTTTAAGGTCTTGGAATGCTGAGAAGAAGTATAAGGATTCAGAAATTCGTTACTCTGAAAGTGGGTTTGAACCTTTAACAGAAACAATTATTAGAAATGATCAAGTGGGAATTATTCTTTGGACTCAAAAGCCCTTAGGAATGCTTGTGCATAACAAAGAACTTGCAAATTCTTATGATGATTACTTTTCAATTTTGTGGAAAAAAGGAAAAGTCTAAGTTTGAAACAATTTCTGCAGTTTATTCATTTGTTTGTTTTCTCTTTGGCACCTTAACGATTGTTTTTTTAATTGAATAAACCTATTTTGTGCATGCTTCAAGTAGATAATGTAAAAAAGTACTTTGGGGGAGTTCATGCGGTGGATGGAGTTTCTTTCGCTATTAAATCAAATAAAATAACTGCACTTATTGGTCCAAATGGTTCTGGTAAATCTACTCTTTTCAATCTTATTTCAGGAGTGTTAGTTCCAGATAGTGGAAAAATAGTTCTCGATGGAAAAGAAATTACTGCAAAACCAGTTTATCAGATTTCAAATTTAGGTATTTCAAGGATTTTTCAACACTCTCGTTTATTTAATAATTTGACTTTGCGTGAAAACCTTTTGCTTGCATTTGATAATAATGATTCAAAGTTTTGGAGTAATTTAATTGGGTTGGGTAAGAGTTCTATTGAAAAAGAAAAAAAAGTTCTTGAAGCGTTAACTCTTGTTGGTCTTGAAAGTAAACTTAATGTCAGTTGTAGGGAATTAAGTTTTGGGCAAAAAAGACTAGTTGAAATCTCAAGAGCAATTCTTAAACCTCATAAACTTTTGATGCTTGATGAGCCTGTTGCTGGAGTAACTCCTGCACTTAGAGACAAAATTTCTGCTTTGTTGAAATCTTTAGAAAAAAATGGGGAAACAATTCTTCTAATTGAACACGATATGAATTTTACCCTTGGAATTGCTGATGAAGTAATTGTTCTTGATGAGGGTAAAATAATTGCAAAAGGGCCTCCTAAAGAGATTAAGAAAAACAAAAAGGTGCTTGAAGCATATTTGGGTGAATAAGATGTTGTCAATTAAGAATCTTAAAGCAGGATATGTTGGGTCTGAGATTTTACACGGAGTTGATTTTTCTGCCTCTCCAACAGATATTGTGGCAATTATTGGCCCGAATGGTTCTGGCAAATCTACTCTTCTAAAGAGTATTTTTAATTTGTGTGATATTTATTCTGGAAATATTTCATTTAAAGATAAAGATATTACTCGTCTTCCAACTTATGATTTGATTAGGGAAGGAATTAGTTATGTTCCCCAGGGTAGACAAGTATTTTCTGATTTGACTGTTAAAGAGAATTTAGAAATGGGTGCGTTTATTTTTACTGATAAGGAACTAATTAAGCGAAATATCTCGGATGTATTTTCTAAGTTTCCTTTTCTTCGGGCAAAGCAAAATGATTATGCTTTTACCTTAAGTGGGGGGCAACAACAAATGCTTGCAATTGCACGTGCTTTAATTCAAGATCCTCAATTATTGCTTTTAGATGAACCTTCTTTAGGTCTTGCTCCCAAAACAATGAATGAAGTGTTTGAAAAAATTCAAGAAATAAACAAAGAAGGAGTTGGAGTTGTGATAGTTGAACAGAATGCAAAAAAAGCTGTTTCAATTGCAAGTAAAACTTTTGTTCTTGAGAATGGAAATATTGCTTTAAGTGGTGGTAAAGAAATTCTAAAAGATCCGCGCGTAAAGAAAGTTTATTTGGGTGGAGAATAATTTATTTAATTTGAAATTAAAACAACTCTATTTCTTGGACCAAATACTCTGCAGAGTATGGGTCCCGTAAATGCATCGCATTTACTTGGACATATTTTTAATTAATAAGAAAATTAAAAATTAATTTAACTAAAAAAAGACTAATTAAAAAAAGATTTTGTGGTTGAGCTTTCGCTCAACCGCAATTAAGTTTACTATTATTTCTTTCCAGCTGGTTTTGCTGGTGTTTGTCCAGCTTTTCCGCTTCCTGCTGCCGGAGCTGCTGTTCCTTTTGCACCTGCAGGTGCTGCTGCGGGAGCTCCTTTTGCGCCTGCTGCTGGTGCTGCTGCTCCAGCTGCCGCTGCTGCTCCTTCTGCTACAGTTTCTTCTGCTGTCTTTACTACTGCAACTACCTTTTCTTCTTGTACTTTGCTTGGTAAAGTTCCTAAGCTTTTAATATTATTATGGAATACAACCTCTACTTTTGTAGGGAATTTTGCTTTTGCTCTGTGCAAAGCTAACTTAACTATTTCTTTTTGTGCACTCATGCATAAAACACTAAAAACAACTTGTCCTGCGTGTACTCTTGCACTTCTTCCAATTGGTACTCCGTAGTTTTGTGTCATTCCTTGTGAAACACGATCAGCACCAGCACCTTGTGCTTGCTTATTCTCTCTCATAATTTGTGAAGGATAAACTCTTACTTTCATGAAGTAAGCATCTTTTCCTAAATCTTTAGTTAATTTTCTATTAACAGTAGATCTAACACTTTCAATAGCATTATCTCTAATATCCAAAGATTGTTTTACAACTAAATCCGCAACTGTATCATATTTTAGTAATGGATTTCCCATGTTGAATTGTCTTGTCTTTAATTGTGGAGAAGCTCCAATATAGTTCTTATCAGGAACATTAATTGCAAGTCTTGAGAAAGCTCTTTCTTTTCTAGTCTTTCTTGCGTGTCCGCCTGAACCTTTTCTTAGTCTTGTAACATTGTTTCTATAACATCTTGCAGGTCTTATTCCCATTTGTACTCACCAGTAAAAAATCTAAATTAAAACAAGCTCTTTTCTTTAAAGCCAATTCTCAAATATTTGCCCAAGAAAACGTTTAAAAAGGTTCAGTTGGCCCTTCCAAAGTTAGGGGTTTTTTGTTTTCAAAGAGGGCTTGCTAGTTCATCGCCACTAAGTATTTAAAGAAAAAATGCCATATTAAATGTATGGTAGGATTAAGTTTTTAATATTTCAATAATTGAAATAAGATAAATAAAATAGTTTTGATTTATAATAGGTTTTCTAATTTTGCGTCTATATGATCATCTAT
>CAZOCW010000078.1:0-4690 GCA_964578405.1 uncultured archaeon
TATAATAGATCCAATAAAATTTAATCCATTAAAAAAAAGAGTTCTTCTTTTTGTGTGTTGTTTTGCATTTAGTATAAATGCAATTAATAGTATTATTAGCCCTAGTGCTCCGAATGCTTCAAGTAAATAATCCATGTTTATCACAATCATTTAGGAATTTGGGGTTTTTATACTTTGTTAAGACAGAAAAATTTGATAAGATTATAAAAAAAGATTTTGAAATGAAAAAGCTTTCGCTCTTTCAAATCAATTAAGAATTACTTCAACTAAATTTATCCCTTAAGATCTATTTCTAATTGAACAGTTTCAGGTATTTCTACTCTCATTACTCTTTTTAGAGTTCTTTCGTCTGCTTGTATGTCAATTAGTCTTTTGTGGATTCTCATTTGCCATTGTTCGTAGGATTCTGTTCCTCCTCCCCCTGGCCCTTTTCTTGTTGGAATGCAAAGTTTTTTAGTTGGCAATGGGATTTTTCCTGAGTGTTTAGCTCCGGTACGGTCCGCAACGTCAATTATTTTGTTGCATATGTCCTCCAAGGTTTCAAAACTAGTACTACTTAACTTTATTCTTGCTGTCTGCATAAACACCCACTTCTCCAAAAAATATTATTTTTTGGACCCGCAAAAATTCTTTTTTGCTTGGTCCATTTTACTTTTCTAAATTTAAGGACGGAGAACCGAAAAAACTCGGCTCCCCGTTTTTAATTGTTCCAGCTTTAAGCTGGAGTTGCGTGTAATTTCAGCATTAGCTGAAATTATACTATACTCTTATGCTTTTTCTATTTCTAGTACAACTCCTGCTGCTACTGTTTGTCCCATATCTCTAATTGCGAATCTGCCCATTTGTGGGAATTCTGAGAATTTTTCTATACATAGTGGTTTTGTTGGAACAATCTTTACGATTGCTGCATCCCCAGTCTTTAAGAACTTAGGATTTTCTTCAACTACTGCACCTGTTTTAGGATCCATTCTCTTTCTTATTTCAGTCAAAGTCATTGACATTTGTACTGTGTGTACGTGGAACACTGGTGTGTACCCTACAGGTATTGCTGTTGGGTGGTTTAGTACAACGATTTGTGCAACAAAAGACTTAGCTACTGTTGGTGGACTAGTTACTGAACCAACAACATCTCCTCTTGCCATATCTTCTGCTGATAATCCTCTAATTGAGAATCCAATGTTGTTACCAGGTTTTGCGATTTGTAATTGTGTGTGGTGTTCTTCAAGAGATTTTACTTCCCCTGTTTTTCCACTTGGCATTACAATTACTTTATCGTTTGGTCTTAATACTCCAGTTTCAACTCTTCCAACTGGGATTGCTCCAACACCTTTAATACTGTATACATCTTGCAATGGAATTCTTAATGGTTTATCCATTGGTGATGGTGGTGCTTGTAAGTCATCCAAAGTTTCAAGTAAAGTTTTTCCAGGATACCATGGCATGTTAGTTGTTTTCTTAACAATATTATCTCCTTTCCATGCTGATACAGGAACAACTTTTATGTTGTCTAATTTGTATCCAGTTCCAGTTAATAATTTTACCATTTCTGCTTTAACTTCTTCGAATCTTTTTTGATCGTAATTTACTTCATCCATCTTGTTAATTGCAACAACGATTTGTTTTATTCCCATAACTTGAGCTAAGAACGCGTGTTCTTTTGTTTGTGGTTGTGGTCCGTCTTTTGCTGCACATACTAAAACAGCAACATCCGCTTGTGATGTTCCTGTAATCATGTTTTTAACAAAGTCTCTATGCCCAGGAGCATCGATAATTGTGAATTGGTGATTCTTTGCTTCAAATTTCTTATATGAAACATCGATTGTAACTCCTCTCTCTCTTTCTTCTTTTAGGTTATCCATTACGTACGCGAATACGAATGTTCCTTTTCCACGAGATTTAGCTTCTTCTTCAAGTTTTCTATATTCTTGTTCAGAAAGAGCTCCTCCATCATAAAGTAATCTTCCAACCATTGTTGATTTACCATGATCAACGTGTCCGATGAATACTACGTTAATTAAATCCTTTTCAGCCATTTTTATTCCTCCGAATGAACTTTGCTAAGGTTCGCATTAAAAAAAATGCTTGCCCTATCGCATACTGCTTCGCGTCATCCTGCGATTATAAGCCGTTCACCAGGCAACGCTATTACCAAAATTCCCACTAAAAAAGCTTTTAAAGGCTTAGGGTGAGGGTGCCAAAATACAAGAAGGAAAGCCCAAATTCCACCCCCAAGAGCATACCTATTTTAAGTCCCAAGAAGTAAAGTATATTTATGAGTCCAAGGAATAGAATTAGACTAAAAAGACCAGCTAATTTTCAAGAAAGAGCTAATTTGTTTGTTAAAACTTGGACGAATGCTTTAGTTTCTAAAAAACCATTAGAAGGAATTGTTAGAGTAAAAGAAACTCCTTATGGAAAAATTTTTGCAGGAAAAAAACCATTTAGAGGACTTGCACAAAGTAGTAATGAAAGTGTTGCAAAAGTGGAATCTTTATCAAGATCTATTCGTTCTGCAATTTTTTCTTCAAAAATAAAACCAGCACATTTTGAACTTGTTGAAACAAAAACTCTCTTGTCAGCAAAAACAGGAATAATTCAACATTTTGATCGACCCACTGTGAAAAGTTTGATTGAATATTTACACGCAATTAAATCAAAAAGAAAAATTCCTTTTGAATCAAAAGAGAAAGGAAAAAGAGTTGAGGAATATTTGGTTTCAAAAAAGTTTGCCAAGAATCCAAAGAACGCAAGCATTAATATGGATCGATTAAATTCTGCTTGGAAAGAATTTTTTTCTTTTTGCTCCACCCATGCATCCGCAAGCATACCTGCTATGGAGAGTGTAATAGTCTTAGGAACAAATCCTGAAGGAAAAATTAGATTTGCAATTGTTTCTGAAAAGAAGATGAAAAGGGATTAAACTTAGAAATAATTTCAAACAGATGAAATAATTTAAAATAATATAAATTAAAGCATTTTTTATTTTTATGAATCAAACAACTTCCATTAAAGGAAAAGTTCTTTCAAAATTAGCACAAGATACCGGGTCTGAATTAAGAAAACATAACCAAAGATATAGCGCATTAGTGGAGCGCTCAGTCAAAAATGGAACAATTTCAAAAACTAGAGCAAAAAGATTAATTGCAGTTAGAAAAAGATATTTTGCGCTTGCAAGAAAAATTCCTTTTGTAAGAGAATTATTAAGCAAAAAAGAATCTTTCACAATCACTATTGGAGGAAAACCACAAAATTATACTTTACTTAAAACAGGAATTGCTTTTGAAGGATTAGAAAGACCAGTTGTAATGGTGCTTAATGCTTTTGGAAAAGGACAATTATTTTACAAAAGTACTGGACAAAATAGTAAAAAACCGAAAGCTTGGCTTCCTTTTCGCGGAATAGAATATACTGAAATTAATCCTGGAAAAAAAGATTGGTGGTATCAAAAATATGCTGGTCACCCAAATTTTCCAGAACACTTTGTCGCAATTGGAAGAGAAATTGCAAAGCGTGAAGGAGAAATTGATTTTAAACGAAAATGGAACACTGATCAAGTAGAAGCAATGAAACAATACTTTGCCTAAATAAAATAGAATAAAATTATTTTATTTTTTATTGCGCTTGTATTCCAAGTGTGCCCATTATTGCTTGAATACTTGCGCAAGCTGAACTATTCCCTTGTGCAGGAGTAATCATTTTTAATGCTGGAGTAGAATCATAATAAACTGAAAAGTTACAAGTATAATTTGTCCCTTTAATTGTACCTTCAAATCCAGTTGTTACTTTGCACAAACCAGTTCTTGCTTGTTCACCATTTACTGTTGCGTTGTAAGTTCCGCTCAGTACTTTTGTATTAACACTCAAACTAAGAGTTGAATCAACAGTACACGCTTTTATTGCGCTTGCAAAACATCCTTGGTCAGTACATGATTTTGAACCAGAAACATTTGTATTTAAGTTATCAGTGTTAATATCAAAATTATTTCCTGCTTGATCCACATTAATTCCACTTGTTCTTTCAGCAAGTGCATCTTTATTAAAATCCCCTGAAGTTGTTTTCGAAGAGCAACCAAAAAGAAGTGCAAAAACGAATAATACAACTATCAATGTGAAGAACTTTTGCATAGTAATAGAAAGGTTTTACTCATTAAAAATACTTTCGTTTGGACGGAAATTAAAAAAAAACAAAACTGGAAAGTTATGCTTTCTTTTTCATCAAGAATATCCCAACAACTACTACTAGTACTACAATTATTCCTATTACAATTGGAATAACCATTCCTGAAGAGTTTTGAGAACTATTATCAGGATTTATTATTAATTGTGAAGGATTATTATTATCTGTTGGATTTAATTCATTTGGATTATTTGTTGGATTATTTTGATCACTAGGAGTAGTATCAATCATTACGCTTGCAGTACTAAAACTTTTTTCAAGTAATGCATCTTGCGCAGAAGAATTTGTTCCCCAAGTTGAAGGAGAATTATTTTTTCCCCCAATTTCATAATAGTATTGATCATTGTAATATGCCCAATGTTGTACTACAGGAAATCTGTGTATTGCCCAATAATCATAAGGCAATGGTTCTCGCATTACTTCTTTCTTTTGTGCATCATCCCAATATGGACCGGATGTTGAATCAAGTACTACCCAAGATCCATCAATATATATTTCTGCCCAAGCGTGTCC
>CAZOCW010000079.1:0-4690 GCA_964578405.1 uncultured archaeon
TCTCTATTTGTTGGACGAACCTACTACTGGATTACATTTCCACGATATTAAAAAACTCCTAGATGTTTTACAAGTTTTAGTAGATAAGGGGAACACAGTTGTTGTTATTGAACACAATTTAGAAGTAATTAAATCCGCAGATCATTTAATTGATCTTGGTCCTGAGGGTGGAGAGGGCGGAGGAAAAATAATTGCGAAAGGAACTCCTGAAGAAGTTGCAAAAGTAAAAGAAAGTTACACTGGGAGATTTTTAGCGCCTGTTTTGAAAAAGTAAGCTAATTTTTGAAAATATTTTATTGGTGAACTAATTTTAATTGTACAAATCCATTTGGGTGCAATTTTGTTTTCTTAACCTTAATTAAAACACTTTCATTATATGGATTTGCTTCAAGACCGTATGCTCCAGCACTTAAAAGAAATCCGTGTGGTTTTAAGCTGTGCCAGATATTGTCAAGTGTTTTAACAAATTCTTCTTCATGCATGTATTGGGCAACATTTGCAAGTCTTATTGCATCGCAAGGAAATGGAAGGGGGGAGTGAGTTATACGGTGTCTTAGTTGGTTTACTCCGCTCGATTCAATATTTCTTTTATTTTCTGGTGATTTTGCAAGTATTCTATCTACTGCATAAACTTTGGCATCTTTTCCTAAAATCTCTTTAGCTTCAACTGTTGTTGGGGCTCCTGCAATATTTCCTGCCCCAATATCTGCAAAAACTTTTATTTTGTCTTTATTTTTAACTAAAAAATTATTTAAGATTCCATATCTTCCTTTCCAAGTAAGTCCTCTATTTCTTCTGGCTGAAGCGCGAATAAAATTCGATTTAGCTTGTGCATGCTCAAAAACAGCTCTTTTACCGTTAACTAAATTGCTGTTAAATAGTTCTTTTTGTGGAAGCCTTTTAACTAGTGAAACTCTATGTTGCATACTAATATGACGTAATCACCCTTTAATTAATTTTGTATTATTATTTATTGTATGATTTCTCCTTCAGAAATTAGTTTTCTCCCAAATTCTCCTGGGTGTTATTTGTTCAAAGATGAAAATGACGTTGTTCTCTATGTGGGGAAAGCCAAAGATTTGAAGAAACGAGTTTCTAATTATTTTCAAAAGAAAGAGCATGATCCAAAAACACAACTTCTTGTAACAAAAATAAAGAAGATTGATTTCGTTTTGGTATCTAATGAAGTTGAAGCTTTATTGCTTGAAAATAATTTAATCAAAAAGTATTATCCTCATTTTAATTTAGATCTTAAAGACTCAAGGAGATACGCATATATCCGAGTGAGTGATGATGAATTGCCTTGGCTTGAAGTTGCAAGAAAAAGAGATTCTGCTGGAGAATATTTTGGTCCATTTGTTAGTGGGAGTATTAGAAAAGTAATAATGGACACTGTAAGTAGAAACTTTAAAGTTCTCACTCAAAAACCTTCACCTCAATTAAGAAAGTTAATGAATAAAGAGGAATACAATAAACGAGTTAATCAGGTAAAGAAGATTCTCAAAGGGAATGTTGATGAGTTAATAGAAGAACTTGAAAAGAGCATGAAAGAGAACTCTGGAAAAAATAATTTTGAATATGCAATCACTCTAAGAAATCAAATTGCTGCACTTAAAACTCTTAAAGAGCGTCAGTACGTGGAGTTTACAAAAACAATTGATGCGCACATAATAAATTATACAATTTCGGCAGGGGAAGTTCATTTGTTGTTGTTTAATATAAGAAAAGGGGTTGTAGAGGATAAGCAAGAATTTGTTTTCCCCGAGAAAGAGGAGTTCCTCGAAGAGTTTTTGGTGCAGTTTTACGATGAATCAAATATTCCTCAAGAGATAATCTTGCCAATTGAAGTCAATCCTGCAATTGAAGAATTCTTATCAAAAAAATCAGCTAAAAAAGTAAAAGTGATTATTCCTAAAGCTGGAGAAAAGAAAGAACTCCTTGAATTTGTTTCAAAGAACATTACTGCCACTTTCTTTGCTGGGAGCGAGAGAATAACAGAACTTCAAAAGGCAATTGGGCTTGAAAAAGCTCCACATGTAATTGAGTGTTTTGATATTTCTCACTTAAGTGGAACAAATACTGTTGCTTCAATGGTTTCGTTCAAAGATGGTTTTCCAAATAAATCAAATTACCGAAAGTTCAAAATCAAAGCAGAAACCAATAATGATGATTTAATGGCAATGAAAGAAGCTGTGGAAAGAAGATACTCTGGATCTCTCTCAAAATCTATGCGAAACCCGGATTTGATTGTAATTGATGGGGGTCCGACTCAATTAAGTGTTGCAAGTGAAGTTCTTGATAAATTGAAACTAAATATTCCTGTTATTTCGCTTGCAAAGCAATTTGAAGAAATTTACCGCCCTGGAAGAAAATTTCCAATTAAACTTGATAAAAAACATAAAGGGTTATTAATGCTTCAAGCAATTAGAGATGAAGCGCATAGATTTGCTAATGCTTATAGAAAGGTTCTAAAGAGAAAAGAAGTTTTTGGGAAATAAATCTTTGGGTTGAAAAAGTTTAAGTAGTTCTTTTGTTATTAGTGTTATTATGAAAGAGTTCAAAAATGTAGATGAGTTAGTTAGTCGTTCAGGACTTATTACTTCAAAAAAAGAACTTGTTAGACTCGCAAGAGAAGGTTACAAATCTATTGTCTCTTTAGAGGTAATTGATCCGACTTTACAAAGCTTTGCCAAGAAAGTTGGAATCAAAATTTTTAATATTCCTATTGATGATTATGAAGCACCAACAATGAGGGAAACTTTACGAATGATTGCTGCAACAGAAAGAGCAAGAAGAAATGGGGGTAAGTTACTAATTCATTGTTTGCATGGTAAACAAAGAAGTGGAACAATGTCCACGCTTTATTTGGCTTCAAGAGGAATGCATCCCTTACAGGCATATCACTTACAAGGCAGTAGAGTATCTGATGTGCAAAAAGAATTTATCATGGAAAAAGGCCCAACTTTAGCTGAACTAATGAAAAAAAGAAATGCAAAGAGATTGAGAAAGTAAGTAGTTGGCTTTATAGGTTATGCTGCTTAATTGCGGCAACTCACTCTCAAAAGTAATTTAAACCTCTTTTACTAGTGCTTACTTATGCAAAAAGTTGAAGAACACAAATTCAAACTTGTTTCAAGTTTTAAGCCGGCAGGTTCTCAGCCTGTGGCAATTGATTCTTTGACTAAAGGAATTAAATCAGAAAAATCTCCTCAAACTCTTTTAGGAGTTACTGGTTCAGGAAAAACTTTTACTATTGCTAATGTTATTCAAAATGTGCAAAAGAAAACTTTAGTTCTTGCGCACAATAAAACTCTTGCAGCTCAACTTTACAATGAATTCAAAGCGTTTTTTCCAAATAATCGTGTGGAGTATTTTGTTTCATTTTATGATTACTACCAACCTGAATCGTATATTCCTTCAACTGATCAATACATTGAGAAGGATTCACAAATTAATGAGTATATTGAACGAATGAGGCTCTCTGCAACTACTTCCCTTCTTTCAAGAAATGATGTTATTGTTGTTGCAAGTGTTTCTTGTATTTATGGTTTGGGTAATCCGAAGAACTATTTAGGAATGGGATTTGAACTTGAAGAAGGAATGAAATTTTCAAGACATGATTTGATGTCAAAACTTTTAGACGCACAATATGAAAGAAATGATTTGGAGTTAATGAGTGGAATATTTAGAGTAAAAGGAAGTATCATTGATATTGTTCCCGGATATGAGCGAAATATTCTTAGAATTGAACTTGATGGGGATAAGATTGAGCGAATTCATATTCTTGACAAACAAACTAATGTAGTGGAACAAAGACTAACGCATTATCATTTATTTCCTGCAAGGCACTTTGTTGTTCCTGAAAGCGAAACAATTAATGCAATGGAATTAATAAAAAAAGAGTTAGATCATAGACTTCCAGAACTTGGTTTAGTTGAAGCGCACAGATTGAAACAAAGAACTAATTATGATTTGGAACTTATGAAAACAATTGGTTTTTGTAAAGGAATTGAAAACTACTCTCGACATTTTGATGGAAGAAAAGAAGGAGAAAGGCCGTATACTTTGATGGATTATTTTGGGGATGATTTCTTGATTGTGATTGATGAATCTCACCAATCAATTCCTCAACTAAACGGAATGTATAATGGGGATAGACAAAGAAAACAAACTTTAGTAGATTATGGTTTTAGATTGCCAAGTGCTTTAGATAATAGGCCATTAAAGTTTAGTGAATTTGAGAGTGAGTACTTAAAGAAACAAAATGTAATTTTTGTATCTGCAACTCCTGATAAGTACGAGAGAGCTACTTCAAAGAATTTTGTTGAGCAAATTATTAGGCCAACTGGTTTAGTTGATCCAGAAGTAACAGTCAGGGGAACTAAAGGTCAAATGGAAGATATGCTAAAAGAAATTGATGAAACAATAAAGAAAGGGCATAGAGTTCTTGTTACTGCTTTAACAAAAAAACTTGCAGAAGAATTGGCTGATTTCTTTGCTTCAAAAGCAATCAAAGCAAGGTACTTACATTCTGAAATTAAAACTCTTGATAGAAGCGAAATAATTAGACAATTTAGAGTGGGTAAGTTTGATGTACTTGTTGGACTTAATTTACTAAGAGAGGGAATTGATATTTCTGAACTTGGTTTAGTTGCTATTTTTGATGCTGATAAAGAAGGATTCTTAAGAG